>NZ_JAKGUE010000012.1 GCF_021568795.1 Dethiosulfovibrio faecalis | reverse complement strand
GGTCCCATGCCGAACCCGGCAGTTAAGCCCTCCAGCGCCGATGGTACTGCGATTCGCTTCGTGGGAGAGTAGGTCGCTGCCAAGAGTCTTTTCTATTTTCTGCATGGGCCGGTAGCTCAGGCGGCTAGAGCACTCGGCTGATAACCGAGAGGTCAGTGGTTCGAGTCCACTTCGGCCCACCATGTGATAAAAATCTCCACCTTCCTTAGGAAGGTGGAGATTTTTTATAGGCTCCTGTGCTTTTTTAAAAGAATATATGGGCGAAAAGGCACACGATGGGGAGGGTTATGATCGTTCTTTCGATGAAAATGATAAACAGGTCCTTCAGATCCACCGGTATGTCGGATCCCAATATAACCGCTCCCGTCTCGGACATATATATAAGCTGAGTAACCGATACCGCTCCGATGATGAACTTGGTCATGGGGGACGTTATCGTTTGAGCCATCAAGGAGGGAACCACCATGTCGGCAAAACCTACCACGAGAGTATGACTGGCTGCCGCGGCCTCTGGAATATTGAGTGCGTTAAGGAGCGGCATGAAGGGCATTCCCAGCCACTGGAACAAAGGGGTGGATTCGGAGATTACCAAAGCGAGGGTACCGAAAGCCATTATTATGGGTAGCACTCCCAACCATAGGTCTAAGACCGTCTTGGCCCCGTTTTTCAGAAGGTTTCCTACATGTCCACTGTTGGATGCTTTCTCTATTGCCAGGCTGAGTCCCCACTGATTTCTGGACATCCCCTCGGGAATGATATCCCCCGTCTCTTTCTTGACACCGTGGATGTATTCGTCCTTTTTCAACGAAAGGGGAGGAATTCTGGGAACTATCAGGGCTGCCGCTATCCCTGATACGGTCACCGCCAGATAATATTGTCCGAAGTAATCCAACATACCGATGTTCTCCAACACCACTAGGCAGAACGTTATGGATACGGCGGAAAAGGTCGTCCCGATCACCGAGGCTTCTTTAGCGGTGTAATATCCTTCAGTGTACTGTCTGTTCGTAAGGGCCACTCCGATGGTGCCGTCCCCTACCCATGAAGCTATGCAGTCTATGGCGGAGCGACCGGGAAGTCCGAATAAGGGTCTCATGAAAGCGGTTAGATATACCCCTATATATTCGAGAAGTCCGAAATCGGTCAGCAAAGGCAGGATAAATCCGGCTATCAGGAATATGGTAAAAAGGCCGCAGATAAGGTCGAATAGTATAAGCCCTCCGGTGTAGTCCGACCAGATTATCTCCGGCCCCAGGTTGAAGTAGACCATATAGGCGATGACCATCCCCAATATCCTAGCGGATGTCCAGAACCATGAAACGTCGAAGATTTTTTTCCAGTACTCGTTTTTATCTATAGCCTTCGGTCTCGATAGTTTGAACAACACCGTCGTAATAGTACTGACGGTTATAAAAATCAACACAAGTAAAGATACCGGTATCATTCCATTGATCGTGGAATTTACTTTTTTAGATAGTATGGACACCAGTACGGTCTGTCGTCCGTCTATTATCAACGGAGTCATCAATAAAAATATTCCTAAAAATGACGGAATTGCAAACCTCACGATCTCTGACAACGATAATTTTTTGTTTCCCTTATTGTTCATAATAGCACCTCCACGATAGATATTAACAACCTTTCCCCTTTTTGCAGTTTACTCCAAGATGCTTAAATATAAACTAGTATAGGTATGGAAGTTTGTCAAATGTCGGTGTCTTGTCTTTTTTGCCTATTGAGAGACATTTGCTTCTGGTGCGTGGATTTTCGCCTTGAGACGTCAGGGGTTCTTAGTGGTATGATGTTATGAGTTTTTATCGTATATGGGGACTTACAGGGGGGATTTATATTAAAGGCATAGGAGTGTCTTCCGGAATAGCTATCGGCAGGGTCTTCGTCGATTGGAAGGAACAGGTGGAGATCGAAAAAGAATACGTGGACGATGTCGAGGTGGAGCTGGATCGTCTTAACGCAGCCATAGAGGTAGCAGGACAGGAGATCAAGGAACTCTACGACGATGTCTCCTCTCGTCTAGGTAGAGACGAGGTTGAGATGTTCGCAACTCACGGCATGATGATAGAGGATTCCGAGTTTATCGGACAGATAAAGGGTCGGATAATAACGGAAAACGTAAACGCCGAATGGGCCGTACGTTCTGTAGCCGACAAGTTCATTCAGGTCTTCGAGGATATGGACGACGACTATCTCAAAGCCAAGGCCGACGACGTAAAGGATGTAGCTACAAGGATGTGTCGCCTTTTACTTCATATAGAGGGTAGCGATCTGAGCAACCTGAGAGAGAAGTCCATCGTGGTAGCTAGGGCTTTTACCGCGTCCGAGATAGTTCAGATGAACAGGGATAAGGTCCTAGGCGTTGTCTCTCAGGAGGGAACTTTGACCTCTCATGCGGTCATCATGGCTCGAAGTTGGGGTGTTCCGGCTGTTATAGACGTCTCAAACGTCTTAGACGTAGTGGAGACCGGGGATATGATAGTGGTCGACGGTAGCGAGGGAGTGGTTATACTCAATCCCGACGAGGATACCCTTCGTATTTACGGCGAAAAGCAGAAGGAATTTATCAATTTTTCCAAGAAACTTTCCCAGATGGCCGGAAAGTCCACTGAAAGCGAGGATGGCTACCCCATTAAATTGTACGCTAATGCTGATACGGGTAGAGATGTACAGGGTGCTCTCAAAAACGGCGTTAGCGGAATAGGCCTTTTCAGGACAGAGAGGCTCTATATGGACAGGGATAGATTGCCGACCGAGGGGGAGCAGTTCGGTCTTTATAAAAAGGCCGTCCAGGAAATGGGAGGCAGGACCGTTATATTCAGGACCTTGGATATCGGTTGTGATAAGATCCCAGGATATTTAAACGTTCCGGAGGAGGATAATCCTGCTTTAGGTTACAGAGCGATAAGATTATCCCTGGCCAGGGCCGATATCTTCAGAATCCAGCTGAAAGCGCTTCTCCGATCCAGCGCTTTCGGCAAGGCTAAGATAATGTTTCCCATGATCTCCGGTATTGAGGAGCTTAGATTGGCCAAGGGAGTTCTTGAGGATGTCAAAAACGATCTGAGAAAGGACGGAGTTCCCTTTAATCCGGAAATAGAGGTCGGTGTCATGATAGAGGTGCCGGCTGCAGCGGTGATATCCGAGCTTATCGCCGAGGAAGTGGATTTCATGAGCATCGGTACCAACGATCTCATCCAGTATACCCTGGCGGTGGATCGTACCAACCGTAATCTATCTCATCTCTTCAGCCCCTTCCATCCTGCGGTTCTAAGGTTGGTCAAGATGACTATAGATAACTGTAGAAAAGCCGGGGTAAAGGTAAGTCTGTGTGGAGAGATGGCAAGCGATTCTCTTTTGATCCCCGTTCTTATGGGTATGGGACTGGAGAGATTCAGCATGAACGTGGATTCCATACTCAAGGCTCGATGGATAATGTCTCAGCTCGGCAAAAAGAACATGGAGGATACTCTGTCGGAAATATGGGGATTGGCTACGGCTAAGGATGTGCGCCGTTTCTGCGAGGATCGATTCGGATATCTCAAGAAGGCTTTCTGACGGAGGACTAGAAAGGGAGAGGAGCTATCCTAGGATAGCTCCTCTCCCTTTCTAGTAACACATAAAATCACGTCCAAGTTTCCTCCCTCAGACGGTTTTTACGGGGCTTTCGGTTTGTCGAGGTGTGGCTTGGGCGGTACATACACGGGCTTGTTGTCATTCGAGCTACCCTGAAGATGTATTTCCTCTACCTCCACTGTGGGGATGCCCGGTCCTTCCGGTTCTCCTGTCAGTTCTTTCACGGGAGGGATGGGAACTACCTTGATCGGGGCCCTGTCGGAACTTCCCTGCGGAGGTAGTACGATTTTTCTCGCTCCCATTGCCGAGAACTCTGGAACGGTCTGTACCGTTTCTTTCCGTGTCTTCAGATTGTCGTCGCGGCCGGGATCGGGAGAAGTAGGGCGAGGTATCGGGGCCGGTCTAGCTTCGACGCGGTCCCTGTATATATCCTTGCCGGGGTCTATAACCGGAAGTGCCTGTCGATATGCTCCCCCCGATCTATCCCATATAGGTATGGCTTCGCCTTTTTCCCTGTTTTGAAGGACCCTGGATAGCTGTGGAAACTCGGGATCTATCTCCAGGACTTTAGTGAAGGCTCTTTGGGCCTCCTGAAGTTTACCCATGCCTTGAAGGCCTTTTGCTAGCCAGTACCAGCCGTCGCTCGAGTTTGGACACTGTTCCAGGTAAACCTGGAGGTAGTCGACTCCTCTATGATAGAGATCCGCCTCTATCATCTGTTGTCCCGCCCGCCATGCCTGATCCATCACGATGTCCATCTTGTCTGTCTTATCGTCTCCGTATATGGATGTAGCAGTTGCCGACAATAATATTAAAACATAAAAAACGCGGGTTATTCCGTTCAACGTCAGTTCCCCCTATCTACTTATGGTCTATGTAGAGAGGCATGACTACCAGATCCTTTAACTTTATCGGTTCGTCCTTGTCCTCTTTTACAACCTCTACGATCGCCTCGTGGCTCTGTACCTTGAGAACCTTTACGGTTCCGCCTTCCGATGGAAGGATTACGACCGGTCTTTCCGGGTCTACCGTATCGTATCTATCGCTCCTCATCACTTTCAGGAGGTCTCCCTCTCGGACTCCCTCTACCATCCCTAAGCTGATGATATATCTTCTCCTCTTGGGAAGGTGTTTCTTTAGTTCGTCTTTCGTCGGAGATATTATACGTCCGATCATTTTATAGCCTGAGATTCCGTCGAACAAGGCGTCTCGGCTTTTTCTGAGGGCTTTTTTGAAGGCGTTCCAATAGGGTGTCCTCCTAAACGAGTCCCAAAGAGGCTTTCTCATCGGCTGTTCATCGTCCTTGAGATCCGGAAATAGTTGCCAGAAGTCCAGCCCTCTCGGGAACATCTTATTCACCGGTAGTAGATCCAGAGGGCGGAGAAACAGCAGTTTGCCGCTCTCCGGCTGATGGGTCAGATAAAAGATCCTGCCGTCCCCGGGAGAGAAGGTAAAACGTCTGTCCTCGCCGGCGATGGAGGATGAGTAGGTGAGTTGTCTGGTCACTCCGTCGAATATCTCCATCCTGAGGGCCACGTAGCCCATTCGGTCGGATCCCAGATGTTTTCTGTCGGTCATCTTTAGCTTGTAGAAATGGAGCTTTATGCCGATGTCGGTATTCGGGGCGCCGCCTTTAAGCCAATAAGGTTCTTCCTCTTTCGTGAGTGTTACGACCCTGGCATATGGATATTCCATGAGGAGGGTCACGAATTCCTCGGTAACCTTTTGATCGAAGACGTCTAGCGGGTAGTATTTGTTCTCCCATACCTCTATAGGGGTGTCGTTTACAACCGGAAGCACGGCGATGTCGATTCCCGGGCTATCCAAGACGTTCCCCATGGCACCGGAAGGAGCTAGAGCGAGCGTCGAATAAGCCAGGGCGATGCAGAAAATCAGCTTTATGGAGCGATGTAGGATCATGTTTTACTTCCTCTCTTCCTGGGATCGAACGTCCCCTTATTGTATCGTCAGGTTCAGCTTTTCGTTTAAACCTCTGAAGAATTCGTCCAGATCTCCCTCTACTCTGAGATCGATCCTGTCGGGAGGGAGATACGCTCCCGAGACCTCTCCTTTGTTTACCACTACTATTCTGCCTGTACAACAGGAGGGAAGCAGGGCGGCGGGAACCACTGTCAGGGACGATCCCAACACGAAGAGCAGGTCTGCCTGAGAGATTATGGAGCGACTTGCCTCCAGATGCTTTACGTTTTCTCCGAAGAAGACTATGTCCGGTTTTATTACTCCGCCGCAGATTTCGCATCGCGGAATATCTTCGTCCATGGTCTTTCTCCTGGATGTCTCGTAGTCGTAGCTTTTTCCGCAGGAGAGACAGGTGCTTTTCCAGACTCCGCCGTGTATCTCCAAGACTTTTTGCGATCCGGCCTTGTGGTGGAGTGCGTCGATATTCTGGGTCACGATACCCTTTAACCTCCCCTCTCTTTCGAGAGCGGCGAGAAACTTGTGGGTGTAGCTGGGGGAGACCTCTTCCAGGGCCTCTAGAAATTCTCTATGAAATTTGTAGAAGAAGCTGGGATCCCTGGAGAAGAAGTCTATGTCGAAGATCATTTCCGGATCGACATCGTATTTTCTTCTATATATACCGTTAGGACCTCTGAAATCGGGGATCCCCGAACTGGTCGAGACTCCCGCACCGCTCAACACGGCGACGGATTCGGCTTTTTCGACCATAGAGGCGCATTTTAAGATCGTTTCGTGGTTATTTTTCATCGTTCTCCCTCTCCTTCGTTAATGCAACCGGTTACGCTAAATGATACAATCCCTGTGACGAAATCACTGAGGAGGTTTTACTATGTCGAAGCTTATTTACGGAGTGGACGACAAACCGCGTTTTCCCATAATGGTTCTGGCCGGGGCCCAGCATGTTCTGACCCTTTTCGGAGCGACGACCCTGGTTCCTCTCATCTTCGGTCCCGCCATGAACATGACTCCGACCCAGATAGGTTTTTTCATAAGCTGCGTGTATATGTCTATGGGGTTGGCTACCCTGATTCAGACCAGTACCATGGGGTCCCGCCTGCCCATAGTACAGGGGTCCAGTTTTAGCTTCATCCCCCCTATAATGACCATTATAGGGGTTTATGGAGCTCAGGGGGCGAACGTGTGTCTTCAGTACATTGGAGGGGCTTTGATCCTCGGCGGTTTCATCATGGCGTTGATCGGATATACGGGGCTGGTGGGAAAGGTTAGAAGGTTCATCACCCCTGTCACGGTGGGACCTACCATAATGGCCATAGGTTTTTCCCTTGCTCCTGTAGCTATAGGGGGTAACGCGGCGAACTATTGGCCGGTCTCTCTTACCGTCGTCATCCTGATCTTCCTTTTCAGTCTCGGCATGAAAAATCGCTACATCAATATATTTTCGATTCTATCCAGCGTCGTCATAGTCTACCTTCTCTGTCTGGTCCTGAGTTCTTCTGGAGTTTTCACTCCTGATCATCCTGCCTATATAGATCTTTCGAGTGTCATCGCTGCCAAGTGGTTCCAGTTTACCGGCATTGCGCCTTGGGGCGCTCCTAAGTTCAGTCTGGTGGCCTTCGGAGCTATCGTTGCCGGGTTCTTCGCCGTCTTTATAGAGAGCATAGGCGACTATTACAACGTAAGCCACGCATGTGGTCTGAAGGATCCCAGCGAGGAGACCATAAACAAAGGAATCGGAGCCGAAGGGCTGGGGTGTGCTATCGGAGGCCTTTGCGGCGGCGTAGCCTGTACCTCTTATACAGAGAACATCGGTCTTATAGGACTGACCGGAGTCGGATCCAGGTGGGTCGTTAGAACCGGAGCTGTGCTTCTGATCGTCATGAGCTGTATCGGGAAGCTTGGCGCTCTGGTAGCGACCATACCGACACCTATAATAGGAGGGTGTTATATCGCTCTGTTCGGCATCATAGGAGCATTGGGAATACAGGCATTGTCCAGGGCTGACATGAACTCCCAGAGGAACGTTATGATAGTGGGGTTCTCTTTCCTTATGGCGCTTGGTTTGCCCGGATGGGTAGAGGGACAGCAGGAGATGTTCTTCTCCCTGGGGATCTTCGGACAGGTGCTGTGGGCCATAGGTAAGACGGCTATGGCGGTTGCGGGAATATGTGCAGGCGTTTTGGATAACGTCATTCCCGGAACCGACGAGGAGAGAGGAATAAGAAAAAAAGAGTCCCATTGACGAAACCTCTAGTCGATGATATGCTATCCCTAGCAAATAAGTAGGAATTGTTCCTGTTTTATCTGGATAGGATATCATTGGAGGGATTTAGATGGCATTCACAGAGAAGATGCAAAAAGCTATGAACGATCAGATAAACGCGGAGATGTTTTCCGCATATCTCTATCAGTCTATGGCCGCTTGGCTGGAGTCGACGGATATGCCCGGTATGGCTCATTGGATGGAGGTTCAGGCTAAGGAAGAGATGGAACACGCCTTCAAGTTCTATCGCTATATCATGGAGAGGGGCGGAAAAGTCACGTTACAGGCCATAGAGGCCCCTCAGTCCGAGTGGGATTCTCCCGTCAGCGTTTTCAGCGATGCGCTGGATCATGAAAGGTACATATCCAAACGCATAGACGATCTCATGGATATGGCCATATCGGAGAAGGATCACGCCAGCAGGATAATGCTCAACTGGTTTGTCGAGGAGCAGGTGGAGGAAGAGGATAACGCCTCTACTAATTTGGCCAAGATCCGTCATCTCGAGGGATCCAAGAGGGGCATGTATATGTTGGACAAGGAATTCGGGTCTAGAGGCTAGCATCACCGCAGCAATGCTTGATTTCTGATCTGTATTGAAAGACGGAGCTCTGTCTCCGTCTTTTTCTCTTTATGTTGAGGTCTAGATGGTATAGTTGTAAAAAACATAGAGGAGGTCTCGAATCATGAACGTAGTAGATCCTAGAGCTCTGTACTCTCTTTCCTACGGTGTATACGTAGTTAGCAGCGTCAATGAAGACGGTCGTTTCAACGGTCAGATTGCTAACTCGGCCATACAGGTTTCGGCGGAACCTCCGACCATCGCTGTGTCCATACATAGAGAAAATCTGACCGGCGAATACATCGAACGCAGCGGCGTTTTTTCTCTTTCCGTGCTTGATCAGACCGTCCCCATGATTTTCATCGGTCCCTTCGGTTTCAAGTGTGGCAGATCTGTGGATAAATTCGTAGATTGTCGTTATAAGGTCGGTTCTACCGGCGCTCCTCTGGTGCTGGATTACGCGGTGGCCACCATGGAGGCGAGGGTTATCTCCGTTACGGAGGTCTATACCCACAGGATTTTCGTTGGAGAGATCGTTGGGGCCACAGTGGTAGGCGACGGGGAACCCCTTACCTACGCTCAGTATCATACGGTCAAGAGAGGAAAGTCGCCGGCTCATGCTCCGACCCATGCGTTCAACGAAGTCCCTCGCTGATCTAGATATCGAGAGACTGGCTCTCTTTTTGGAGGATGTGTATGGTAAGTACAACCGAAAGGACCTGATCCATCCCGATCCTCTGGAGTTTCTCTACGATTATTCCAGGTTAGAGGATCGCGAGATAGTCGGCTTGATAGCCTCCTCTCTGGCTTACGGTCGGGTCGCCCAGATACTTAAGAGCGTTTCTAGCGTTCTCGCTGTCATGGGTAGCTCTCCTTTTGATTTCGTGGTTGCCGGTGATCGATCAGTATGGATGAGGTGCTTTTCCGGTTTTCGCCATCGCTTTTCTGGAAGCGACGATATGGTAGACCTTCTCTGTGGAGTGAAGAGAGCGATCGATCTTTACGGTTCTCTGGATCGAACGATGGAGCGGGCGTTGAAAGAGACGGATTCTGTTTTTCAGGGGTACGGTAGATTTGCGGAATGGCTCGTGGGGAAGGAGAAAAAGAACTCTCTTCTTCCCTTTCCGGGGAGAGGGAGCGCCTGTAAGAGGCTGATGCTGTATTTTCGTTGGATGGTCCGTAGAGATGAGGTCGACCCAGGAGGTTGGTCCTCTCTTTCTCCATCGGACCTGGTAGTTCCTCTCGATACCCATATGCATAAAATATCTCGCGTTTTAGGTTTTACATCTAGAAAGAACGGTGATTTCAGGACCGCCGTCGAGGTCACCGAGGCCTTCGGACTCATTGACCCGGGAGATCCTGTGAAGTACGATTTTGCCTTGACCAGGTTTGGTATAAGAGACGACATGGAGTTGAAGGTCCTTTTCGAGGAGGCAAAGCCAAAGGTAGGTGGTATCGTTGGATAAAAGTCTTTGGGATTCCGGTTTCGTCGCGATAGACGTGGAGACCACGGGGCTTTCCAGTAGATGGGACAGGATAGTGGAGATAGGGGCGCTCAGGTTTACCCCTGGCTCGGAGATAGAGTCTTTCCAGACCTTTGTGTATTCCGGCAGGCCTATACCTTCCGAGGCGGTGGCGATACACGGGATAACCGACGAGATGGTCGAGGGAGCTCCGGGGCTTTCGGAGGCTTCCGCAGCCTTGGCGAGCTTTCTGAAGGACGAAGAGCCGATGGTGTTTCATAATCCGTCTTTCGACCTGGGGTTTTTGGACGTCAAGATGAGAGAGATAAAGGGATCGTGGGATATCATACCGGTTTTTGACACCTGCGAGTTGGCACGGAAGGCCTTCCCCGGCATAGGAGGATACAGTCTAGTTGCCCTGGCCCGCCACTTTGGGTTTTCCGGAGGAGGGCATCATAGGGCTTTAGAGGATTGTAGGTATAGTGCGTCACTTTTTTATCGTATATTGGAAACTATAGACGGTTTTCGTTGTATGAGCCTGAAGGATCTGATATCGGACTATAGCTTTAGGAGTTAGCGAAACTTGTTAAGGGTCTTCAGCACCCTTGGGACCTCGAAGGGCTTTACGATAAAGTCCTGAGCGCCGGCCTCTATGGCCTTCACCACCATGGGCTTTTCACCTCTGGCGCTGATGATCACTATCTTTGCGTCCGGGTCGATTTGGCGTATCCTTTTAGTGGCTTCCAAGCCGTCCATGAGAGGCATGGTTATGTCCATTATGACGAGTTCCGGCTGTACGCTTTTGTAAAGTTTCATTGCCTCTTCGCCGTTTTCCGCCTCTCCTGCTACGAGAAAACCGTTGTCTTCTATCAGTTTTTTCAGCATAGCTCTTATGAAGGCGGCATCGTCAACTATCAGGACCTTTTTGAAGATGCTTTTTTTGTCCGACGTCATGTGAAAGTCCTCCTCTCCGGTATTTCGGGATGTCGTTTTGAACTTTTCCAAGGAGATGTCTTTATGAAAAAACACCTGATAAGAGTGTGGAAGAGTACCCATTGGGGACGCCAAATTGTAATGTTGTTTCTCGTTATATTTCTGGCTTTAACGGTAGTTTTCGTCGTGGACGTCCTAAGTCATCCCGGCCGAAGTTGGACTGAATCTTTGTTGGTGAAGATGATAGTCGAGCGTAGAGTTCAGGATTAATCCTAACGAGGCCGTCTCATTATACCCTTTTGTCTGCCTCTGTCCACGTCGACGAAGGATAGAAGGAAAAGTCCGATTATAAAGGTGCTACCGACGGCTAAAACCGCCAGTCTCGGGGATCCGGTCAGCTGGGTTATGATTCCGAAAGCTGCCGGACCGGCTATGCCGGCGAACTTGCTCGAGATATCGTAGAAACCGAAGAACTCGGCGCTTCTTTCCGGTGGGAGCATCGACGCATATATGCTTCTGCTTATCGCTTGGGCTCCGCCCTGTACCATTCCCACAGATATGGCTAGCATCCAGAAATGCAGGGATGTCCTCATCCAGTAGGCTCCTATGGCTATCAACAGATACCACGATAAAGCTCCGTAGAGGCTTTTCTTGCTGCCTATTTTTTTTGCGATCTTTCCGAATAGCAGTGAGAAGGGGATACCTATGAACTGGGTGGCCAACAGTGCCATGACCATGGATTTTCGATCGAGGCCTACCTGGGCTCCGAATATGGCTGACATCCTTATTACCGTCCCTATTCCGTCGTTGTATAACCAGAAGGCCAGCAGAAAAACAAAGGCGTCCCTGTACTCTCTGATTTCCCGAAATGTCTTGGCAAGGGAGGCAAGGGTTCCCATTCTGTCCGAGCCGGCGGGGAACTCCCTTTGCGGTTCCGGAACCGCTATCATAAGGGGAACGGCGAAAGCGATCCACCATAGTCCTACGGACATAAAGGAAAGCCTCGCCCCCAATCCTCCTGGAAATAGGCTCATGGTCCCCAGATTAAGGGCCAGCAGGGTCCCTCCACCCAGGTATCCCATAGCGTATCCCTTGGTTGATATCTCGTCCATCCTCTCGACCGGTACTATGTGGGGCAGAAGAGAATCGTAACATATGGCGGAACCCGAAAAACCTACGGAACCTAAGACCAAGAGGAAAAGCGCCGTTTTCCAATCTCCGGACTCTATCGTTCCCATCGCCAATGCCGAGAGAGCTCCTAACGCGGTGAAGATTGCTACGATCCCCTTCCTTATGGATCTGATATCGGCGAAGGTTCCCAGGAAGGGGGCAATAAAAGCTCCTATAAGGAGGCCTAAAGAGGACGCATATCCCCAGTAAGCGGTGGCAGACGACGGAGACAGCGTGGATGCCGCCACCTGTTGGAAGTATATGGGGTATATAACTGCCATTATCGTCGTGGCGAATGCGGAATTGCCCACGTCGTAAAGGCACCATGCTAGGATGGAACGGTTGTTTTCTTTCATTCTGTCCTCCGTGAGACGATATTTTTGCTTCGTGAGTGTTACGTCCGTGCCGAGTTCTGCTACGTAGATGTCGAGGAAGGGGTCTTCATGATGAAACACATTCGTCCCGACTGGGACACTTATTTTATCAAAATAGCTCAGGTGGTGTCGGATAGATCCACCTGTCTCAGACGCCGCTACGGTGCCGTCTTGGTAAAGGATCACGTTATAATAAGCACCGGTTATAATGGGGCCTGTAGAGGAGAGCCTAACTGCGTCGACGTCGGAATATGTCACAGAGAAGCCCTTAAAATTCCCAAGGGGGAGAGATACGAGCTCTGCGTAGCTGTCCATGCGGAGCAAAACGCCATAATAAACGGAGATCCCGAGAAGATGGTCGGGGGAACCATATACATAGCGGGGGTCAACGCCTCCGATGGTACGTTAGCCAATGGAGAGCCCTGTATGCTGTGTCGCAGGATGATAAAAAACGCCAGGATAAAGAGAGTTGCTTACCAGAATACGGACGGTACCGTATCCTCCGTCGCAGTGGAGGATATGGTGGAGCCGTCCTTCAACAAAGACGTCGAATAGGAGGGATTCGTATGACCGTAACCAGAGAGAATGCGTGGGAGCTCCTGAAGGAGTATAACGAGGACGAAGGACATCTCAGACATGCTCTGGCTGTGGAGGCATGTATGAGATATTACGCCTCTAAGTCGGGAGAGGATGAGGATATGTGGGGACTTGCCGGACTCGTGCACGATCTCGATTGGGAGAGGGTATCCGAGAAGGATCCGGAGAATCATACCAAGCTTGCCACGGCCGTCTTGGAGGAAAGAGGTTACCCTAAAGAAGTAATCAGAGCGGTTCAGGCTCACGGTTGGGGTATCTGCTCCGACGTGGAGCCGCTGTCCGAGATGGAAAAAACCCTCTACTCAGTGGACGAATTGACCGGATTGGTTATGACTACCGCTTTGGTGAGACCGAGTCGGTCTCTTTCGGATCTTTCCGTTAAATCTGTGAAGAAGAAATGGAAGGACAAGAGATTCGCCGCAGGGGTGGACAGAGAGCTCATAGAGAGAGGAGCTGCCATGATGGGAATCGAGCTGTCCGACCTGATAGACGGGGTCATACAGGCCATGAGGCCTATAGAAAAGGACCTGGGGCTAGGCACCTCTTCCTGTAACTGATAGTTTTTATGTATATATGCCGATGAGATCTCCTCTCGTCGAGAGGTATACTAATATCCTAGAGGCTGGGCTTTGCTCGGCCTCCTTTCTTAGCAAGGGGGCTGATATCGTGGAAAAGATCACAGTCGTCCTGGCGGACGACCATCCTTTGACCAGACAGGGATTGAAGGCCTATTTGGCCAGAGAGAACGGTGTGGAGCTGGTCGGAGAGGCTTCGGATGGCAAAGAGGCCTGGGAAATGATAGAAGAACTTCGTCCTAGAGTGGCTTTGTTGGATATCCGTATGCCGGTGGAGGACGGAATTTCCCTGGCTAGAAAGATAAAGGACGCCGGTCTTCCTGTCGCTCCCGTGATGTTGACGTCTTACGATTCTCAGCAGTATGTTTTGGCATCTCTGAGGGCTGGAGCCAAGGGCTTTCTGTTGAAGACGACCTCACCGGAGGCATTGGCCAAGGCGATTCAGACGGTGGTATCCGGTGGTCTTTATCTCGATAGCGAGGTCGCTTCAGCTATGGGAGATATTCCTCAGATGGAGGATCTCTCGCCGCGAGAGAGGGAGGTCCTGTTATTTGCTGCCAGAGGACTTTCCAGCAAAGAGGTAGCATCCCAACTTTTCATAAGCGAGAGGACCGTACAGACCCATCTGGCCTCCATCTACGATAAATTAGGGGCACATAATAAGACGGAGGCTATGTTGTTGGCTTTGAAGTATGGCCTTTTAACTTTGGAGGAGCTGATAGAATGATCCGAAGGAGCATGCCTATAAAATGGAATCTTTCCGCTATATTCCTGATAGCCGTGCTCCTTCCTACCGCGGCCGTATTGGTCACAGCCGGAATCGGTATAGTCCACCACGACAGGGCTATGAAGAGGGTTATGGCTTCCTACGTGGAGAATTTAGCCGATAACGTGGCTTCCAGGGTCGATCTAGAGGATCCCAAGTGGGTTTTGCCTACTCCGATGGTAGAGCTTTTACGGCAGCTTCAGGTCTTTTCCTGGGGGCCTTCACTGCCGGGATGGGTGGTGGTGGTAGACGGAGATGGCAAGATCCTTTTGGCCTCTCCTGGAGCGGAGGTCACCTTCAAGCGGCTTTGGCGCAAGGACGTCCCAATAGGCAAGGCGGTCGAGCTAATGGACGATAGGGGGGACCGTTATACCGTGGCGGTATATCCCGCCGCGTCGACTTTCGTCGTAGCGGCGGTCGCCTGGAATCAGTTGATGGGGCCTATGGTACAGGCATCCAGGCTCTGGTCCATCCTGATAGGTGCGGTGGTCGTGGCGTCGGTGATCTCCGGAGTCATGTTATGGCGGTGGGCCATAGGTCCCATAAAGGGACTTTCGGACGAGCTTGCCGATCTCAAATGGGGGTGCGAGGTTCCTATCGCCGAGGACAACCGGAATACCATCTGGGAGGTTCGACATCTTAGGACGGTCCTGTGTCGTCTTTCCAAGGCAGCCAGAGAAAAGGTCGAGCTCTGGAATCGTTATCTTCAGGATGTCGTGAGGGTTCAGGAAAGCGAAAAATCCCGTATAGCCAGAGACATACACGATGGGCCCGTCCAAGAGGTGACTGCCCTTATTCAGAGGATAAGACTAGCTTCCCTCGATCCTATCGAGAAAAGAGAGGACCACCTTCGTCTTGCCGAGGACATCGGGAAGGAGACCATAAGGCAGCTCAGAGAGATGTGCAACCAACTATCTCCTCCATGGCTCGATCTAGGCATGAGGCATGCGTTGGACGAGCTGGCCGACAGGCTTTCGAGACATCTGGATTTATTCGTCCAGCTCGATATATCCGACGATATCGAAGAGGACCCCGACGCGATCTTGGCTTTCTTCAGAATTATACAGGAGGCCATTCATAATTCTTCCAGACATGGAGGGGCGAAGAACGTCGATATAGAGATATCCAGGGATGAAGAAAACATCTATCTCTCCATAAAGGACGACGGTTCGGGGTTCCGTTGGCCGGAGGATTTTGAGCTGCTTCGATCGACGGGACACCGTGGTTTATTGAATATGAGGGAAAGAATAGAGCTGATAGGTGGTTCGATGAGAGCGGAGACCTCGCCGGGTGAAGGGTGCTCCCTTTTTTTCACCGTTCCTGTAATCGGTCGAACGTGATAGGATCTTGTCGTTTATACTTGTATCGAATAGATACATCCTTTTGAGGAGGTGTTCTTATGAGGTTGAAGGTCTTAGGTGCAGCCGAGGAGGTGACCGGGTCCAGTTATATGCTGGAGGTAGCCGGACATAGGATTCTTATCGACTGTGGGCTTCATCAGGGCAGAAACGAAGACGAGAGAAACAGAGAGCCCTTTCACTTCGATCCCCTGTCCTTAGAGGTCGTCCTTTTGACTCACGCTCACATAGATCATACCGGAAGGGTCCCTCTTCTGGTCAAACAGGGATTTTCCGGCAAGGTCATGTCAACCTTGCCCACCGTGGAGCTTACCGAGGTTCTGTGGAGGGATTCTGCCCGTCTCATGAAAGAAGAGGCTGAATGGAAGACCAAAAAGAACGCCCGTAAGGGACTCCCCGCGGTGGAACCTCTTTTCGAAGACGAGGACGTCTCCGAGGCGTTGAATCTATTGGCGCCGGTTACCTACGACGACAAGATAGAGCTTTTCCCCGAGGTGTTCGTCAGGTTCAGAGACGCGGGGCACATAATGGGAAGTGCCATACTCGAGATATGGGCGACCGAGAGAGATGAGACGGTTAAAATCGTCTTCAGCGGAGATCTCGGACCACAGAAAACCGTTATGGAGAGGACCCCAGCTGTGATAACCGGGGCCGACTACGTCGTAATAGAGTCCACCTACGGCGACCGGGAGCATAAGACGAACGAGGAAAGCCGCGAGGAGTTCCAGACTCTCATGAGACAGATACTAGCCAAAAAAGCGAAGGTCTTCATTCCCACCTTTGTCGTGGACAGGGCTCAGAGGGTGGCTTACGAACTGATGCTTATTCAGGATCAGGGGCTCGGTAAGGACATTCCCATATACTTCGATTCACCTATGGGAGTAAAGGCTACGAAGATATACGAGGATCATCTCGACCTCTGTTCCAGCGAGATACAGGAATATCGTCATAAAGGGAACCATCCTTTTTCACCGGAAAGGTTGACCTACGTCTCCTCCGTCGAGGACTCCCAGGCCATCAACGATGTGGATCACGCCATAGTCCTGGCCGGAAGCGGTATGTGCAACGGTGGTCGAATAGTCCATCATCTGAAGCACGGCATCTGGAACCCCGAAAACCACGTGGTTTTCGTAGGGTATCAGGCGGTGGGGACCCTGGGACGCCGTCTGGTGGAGGGACAGAAAAAACTTCGTATCGCAGGGGAGGACGTTACCGTTAGGGCTCAGCTGCATACCATAAACGGTTTCTCCGCCCATGCAGACCGCAGGGATCTTCTCAAGTGGGCGGATAACTTTTCCGAAAACTCGCCTACTTTCTTAGTCACCCATGGGGAGCCCAAATCGGCCAACGCTCTCGCCGACGGCCTTACGGAAAAGGGGTTTCAGGCTATAGTTCCATCGGTCGATCAGGAATTCGAACTTACCCCCAACGAGCGTGAACGTGAGGAGAGGATAGTGTTGTCCACCCCTCAGAGGGACGTCTCTTCCTACGTGGAGTTGGCCAAAGCTTTGGACGATATAGCCGCCATAACCGGTCGATTGACCGAGACAGCCTCCAAGATCAACGATATAGACCAGACCCTTCCTATGCTTAAGTCAGTCAAGATCCTGCTGGAAACGGTCTCGAATAAGTCGAAGTGCTGAGTTTAAGGTCCAGTCTTTCCCGGCTCGGTCGGAAACGCAGTTGGTTTCTCTTCGGACTGACGTTATTGGGCCTTACGGTCTTTTTGGTGTTTGGTGCCCTTTGGGCCGTCCCCTCTCGTGTAATGCATCCTATAGAGGCTATCCCCAGGGTTTCGGATCGGATTCCTCACATGGTTTTTGCCGGAGAGGGCGATGTTTTCTACGATAGCTCGATAGGAAAGCTCGGACTTGATTTAATTTTGGAGATGGACGAGACCGAAACGATAGGCCATCTTTCCGAGCTTTTTCGGTCGTCCGATAGAACGGCCTGTTGTATCCTCTATCCGATCGACGATGATCCTTTTGGCTGTTTTGCCTTCAGGCTGGATCGGGCTTGCTGCAAAGACTTCGACGAAGGGAAGCTGACGGAGGTCGCTAAGCGATCTTTTGTCGGCGTGTCTGTTACGCCTTTTTTGGAGGAGAACCATAGGGGGCTGATCCTAGAGGGAGGCGAACTCGAAAAACCTCTGTTCTGTTCCCTTTACGAAGGCTTGTTTGTCTTATCCTCATCGAGGAAGGGTTTCAGATCTATGTTGGAAGCCATCGACGGAAGAATGGAGTCTTTTTACTCCGCCTGGGACGTAGAACCTTTTTGGCCCGGCCACTTGGAGGTATCGGGGGGAGAGGGGGCTTTCTGGCCAGGTAGTAATCTCACCGTTATGTGTTCCTGGAGATCCGACGATGACGGTGGGGTGTTGAGATGGAGAATCGAGGGAGCCGACGATGTTCTTCCAGATTTGGAGCCCTTCGAATGGAAGGATCTGCCGGACCTTCCCTTTCCGTTGGGAATGGCTGTCGGGGCGATTTTGCCCGAACCGGTAATAGTGGCTTCCGGAGGCGAGACGACCCTACTTTCCGCTCCGTTCCCGGGGGGGCTGGTACATTTTTTAAGGAACAACACAGGCGACGGTATCGTCCAATCCCTGTGGAGGGACGTTTTTTTCGACTTTCTGTCCATGGATGTCTCCGGCGACAGCGGAGTTATCGCCCTGTCTCCCTTCCCTGTGGTGGCATTTAACGAAGAAGAGAGAGGCTCTATAGGGCTCTTGGATCCCGATTCCCTTCGGTCTTTTCACTCGGTCGACATGGACGACAGGTTGATCGACCCATGGAGGAATAGCGTGGCATGGGGGTATATGAACGGTCCATCCTTCGCCCTATTCCTGGAGGGTATGATAAAGTCCGGAAGGATCCTTTTTCCCGAGGATGTCGAGAGCTCAATGGGGATGGACTCTCTCGTTAATTTGACCAGGTATCTTCGTTCTCTCTGCGATATATCCTTCGTGGTAACTGAGATAGACGAGGGCATTTTGAGGTGGACGTGTTTTTAAAAAATCAGGTTATGCTTGGAGGAAACGAAAATGGCTTTGGATGCGCTTAAGGTTCTCAGGGACAGAGGTTATATAGATTGGTGTAGTCATCCGGAGGAGCTGGAAGATCTCTTCAGGGAGGGCAGGGTTACTGCTTATGTAGGGTTCGACCCTACCGCCGACAGCCTTCACGTGGGGCATCTGATACCTCTGATGGGTTTGGCCTGGCTTCAGAAGCTAGGCCATAGGCCGGTCGTGCTTGCCGGAGGCGGTACCGGTATGATTGGAGATCCTTCCGGTAAAAGCAAAGAGCGAAACCTCCTGTCCATAGAACAGATAAGGAAGAACGTGGAGGCGGTCAAAAAACAGCTCTCTCATTTCGTCAGCTTCGATTCCGGAGATAGCTCGGCTCTTCTGGTCAATAACTACGATTGGTTGAACTCGATGACCTTTCTTGAGTTTCTTCGAGACGTGGGAAAGCATTTTACAGTTAACTACATGATAGCGAAGGAACACGTCAAGTCCAGGCTCGGAGATCAGGAAAAGAGCATCTCTTTCACCGAGTTCTCGTATACTTTGCTCCAGGCCTACGACTTTTTGCATCTATACAGGACCTACGGTTGTAAGCTCCAGATGGGAGGTAACGATCAACAGGGTAACATAGTTTCCGGCATCGACCTGATAAGAAAGACCGACGGTGCTCAGGTATATGGAGGGACCAATCCGCTTCTTCTCACGTCGTCGGGAACCAAGTTCGGAAAGACCGAGGGAGGCGCGGTGTGGCTCGACCGCGAGAAGACCTCTCCCTACCGTTTCTACCAGTTCTGGGTTAACAGCGAGGACGAGGCGGCGGAAAAACTTCTGAAACTTTTCACCTTCTTATCTCTGGAGCAAATATCGGAGATAATGAGGGTACATTCCGTTGCGCCGGAGAAAAGGGAAGCTCAGAAAACTCTGGCGATGGAGTTGACCTCCCTGGTCCATGGGAGAGATAGTGCCGAGACCGCCCGTAGGGCAAGCGAGATCCTGTTTGGTGGTGCGTTCGATCCGGTCGAGTTGTCCTCGGAGATGATGAAAGTCCTGGCTTCCGAGGTTCCCTATTCCGAGGTCGGCGATATTTCGAGCCCATTGATCGACATCATGGTAGACTCGAAGGTCTCGTCCAGCAAGGGGGAGGCCAGACGTCTCATAAAGGGGGGCGGCGTCTCCGTCAACGGAAACAGGATATCGGACGAACGAATGGAACTCGATGGTTCCTGGCTCTTGCAGGAAGGCTACCTTTTCCTCAAGGTCGGTAAAAAGAAGTTCTTCGTCCTGAAGACGGTGAACTAAAAGAGGAGGCATTTCCTGATGAGGTCAAAAGGTTGGGTTTGGTTTTTATCCGGGAAATTACGCCCTTGGGATCTTATGTCTCTGGGCTTTACCGCTAGGCAGCTGGGATTGGAGGGTACCAGGCTGACCGTTATCTCCGAGTCCGGTTTTTTTCCGGGATCGTTGGTCGAGGTGGTCTCCTGGAATGGTCAGGATGCTTTAGCGAGGGGGCTGACGTTGCTTTTTAGAGGCAATGCATGGCATCTTTGGGGGAACGCTCCCCGATGGTGGCCGGTTATCTCGGCGAGAGCCCTTACGGTCCATTCCTTCAAAGACCCCGAAGAAAAATGGCGAGGTCATCCTTCCGTCTTTTCCGGTGTAACCGCCGAGGCCGACCCTAACTCTTGGAGACCTGCCTTCGAGAGGGACCTATCGTGGGGACAGCCGGGGGATAGCCATGGCGGCCCCATGGCTCTAGTCGTTTTCCCTTCCTCGATGTCCAGGCCCGATAGAAGGACGATCGAGGTTCTTCAACGAGGCGTAGGGCTGCCCGTCGTCAAACTTACGGATCAAGGAGGAGCTTTCCCAGGAGCTTCGGGAGCTATAGACGACGGAGATGCAGTTAGATTTTTATCGGGAAGGGGGCGGTTGCTAGTGCTGCCGGGAGTTGATCTCTCGTCTGCTATACTGGCCGGTTTCGCCGCCCTTTACGGGGTTCCCACCGTAGCCCCTTGGTCTCCTATATTGGACGATCTGTTGGGTAGCGATGGGTATATAGCCTTGAGAAAGGACGTTCCCATACCGTCCGGCGAAGAGCTTACAGGCGAAAGGGGCAAGACCGCCGCTGTGGCCGCGAGATACAGGATTAGCCTTAACTTTACTCCGGAGGCCTCGGCTCTCTCCATAACGAATATGTACAAGGCTCTATTGGAGGGAGCCCTTTGAGCTTTAGAGTCAGGTGTATAGAGACGTTGGACAGATGGGTCCGTCCGGGAAGACGGGCTTGGATTCTCTATCTTTTCCTCCGGTGTGTTTTAGGATTGGTCTCTCCTAGAAAAACGGTGGCCCTGGACAATATGGCAAGGGCCTTCCCCGATAGAGACGAACGGTGGTATCGTGAGAACCTGAAGGCTGTTTACGACCACTTCTGTTGGATGGCGGTGGAGTATCTGGCTCTCATGAAAGACCCATCTCAGGCATTGACGTGGATAGAGAGGGTTGAGGGCAAGGACATCCTTGACGATCTTCTCTCTTCCAAGAAAGGCTGCGTCATATTGGCCAGCCACGGAGGCAACTGGGAACTGCTTTCCGCCTGGCTGTGCCAGAGCGACTATCCTCTCTACGCTGCCGTCAGAGACCCCGATGCCGAGGATCTTGCCGTCCTTATGGAGTTTTACAGGCAAAAAGTGGGGCTGAAAACCCTGAGAAAGGAGCGCAAGGGCTTTCGAGAGATGGTTCGCCTTCCTATGGTAGGAAACTTCGTGGGGTTGGTCGCCGATCAGGACGGAGGACCTACAGGTATACCGGTAAAATTTTTAGGACGTCCATGTACCATGCCCAAAGGACCTGCTGCCATATCTGTGATGTCCAAGGTCCCGATAATTCCGGTGTCCATAGAGAGAATAGCCCCATTTAGACACAAGGTTAGGGTTTATAGTCCTCTATCTGCATCCGAAACCGTAAAGGACAAAGAGGATAAGGTCGTTGCCCTAGCTGCCGAGGTCAATAAAATCTTGGAGGAGATGGTCCGCACCGTGCCAGGCGAATGGCTGTGGATGCACCGAAGATGGAAGACCGATATGACCGGAGAGAACCGTATTTGAACTGGGCTACCCGAGATGGTATGCTCAAAAAGAGGAGGTGGGCAGAATGATCGTCTATGAGTTCATGACCGACGGGCATATCGTCAGACTGCCCGATCTAGTATCCATCGGAGATATCCCGAAAGAAGGAGACCCCTTGGTAATATTGCTGATGCCCTACAACAGGGTTTTGGTGGGTTACAGACAGGGCGGAGCCTACGAAAAATGGCTTTGGGGTAAGCCGGGGGAGGATAACACTTCTTGGAGGGAGAGTTTCCTATACGACGATGTCCCCTGTCGTTTCGACACGGGAGATACAATAATAACCATAGGAGGAGATGTCTCCACAAAGTTGCGTTCCGAACTGTTGAGGCAGCTTCCTCCTCCCGGCAGTCATGGGAACACGATGTCGATCCTCAAGGGTTTTCTCAGCTCTACCTCCCTTTTTGACGAAGAGGATAGCTGGGACGACGAGGATCTCCTGCTTTCCTCTCTGTCCGGGATGGGAGAGTTCAGATTGCTCTACTGGGGAGTCCGTAAGGCCCTGTCTCTCGGTGACCATTCCATGGTGGGTCGAATAAAGATATGGGCCAGAAGGGGCATCGACGTCTTCAGGGAAGAGCCGGTCTTGCCGAAAATGTGGTTTTCCGTTGGAGAACTACCCGGCAACAAAGGGATAGCGGAGCTGGAGGCTCTTCTCTTCAAGCCCGATCAGCTTAAGAGGATGAACGCCGAAAAAAGCGGTTCCGTGGTTTTTCGAGGAGATTCGGGATATCTGGTCCGTTTCGAAGGTCAGCGTCCCTTTGGGGAGATACCTGTCTCGGTCTGGATGTATTTCCCCTTCTATATGTGGGAGGAAATGAAAGATCGCAGAGGTCTGAGGCCTCAGGAAATAGTCATTCTTTCCTGGGGATATCTGGATGCACTGGAGGCCACGGAGGACATGGAACGCTATATGCTTCCTGTCTCCCTGGAGGAGCCCATAAAGGTAGACAGTTAAGTTTTTTAAGGGAGTACGGGTGTTAAATACACCGTTCTCCCTCTTTTTATCTTATATCCCAACGTTTTTCCAGAAGCTGGAGAGCAAAGCTGGTGGAGCTGGTAAGACAGAGATATATTATTCCAACGGCTATAAACGTCTCGAAAGACGCATAGGTTACGCTTCTGACCTGTTGCCCCGCCATGGTCAGCTCCGTTATGGCCAAGGTGGAAAGAAGCGACGATTCCTTTATCAAAGTTACGAACTCGTTGCCTATTGCGGGAAGCATGTTCCTTATCGCTTGCGGCAGTATTATATGTCTCATGGATCTCAAATAGGAAAGGCCAAGCATCTTGGATGCTTCCCATTGTCCTTTAGGGACGGCCTCTATCCCACCTCGAACTATCTCGCCTACATACCCCGAGGAGTTTATTCCCAGGCCTATTACCCCGGCTACGAAAGCCGGCAGATTTATACCGAGAGACGGCAATCCGAAATATATGAGAAAAAGCTGTACCAGAAGAGGAGTTCCCCTTATGACGTATATGTAAGCGGCGGCCAACCCTCTTACCGGACCGAAGGGGACGACCCTAAGGGCACCGACGACCAGGCCGAAGGCGGATCCTAGAACGACGCTGCAGAGAGATGCCTTTACCGTAAACCAGGCGCCGGCCAGAAGCATCGGGATATAGGGCGATAGTATGGAAAAATCCAGGGTCATGTGAAACCTACCTCCTTAATCCGAATCCGCTACGTGATGAGCCAACATTCTGTGAAGGAAGGACCTAGTCCTATCCATCTCGGGGGCTTCCAGGACCTGATCTGGTGAACCTTCTTCGACTATGACGCCGTCGGCCATGAATATAACCCTGTCGGATACTTCCTTGGCGAAGAGCATTTCGTGGGTAATGATCATCATAGTCATTCCGCTTTTTGCCAGCCCAGCTATGACGTCTAGAACCTCTCCCACCAGCTCTGGATCGAGAGCACTGGTAGGTTCGTCGAACAGCATGATTCTGGGCTCCATCGCCAGAGCTCTCGCTATGGCCACTCTCTGCTGCTGACCGCCGGAAAGCTCCCCCGGTCGGGAGTCTCGCTTATCCGCCAGGCCGACCCTGTCCAACAACTCCAAACCCTTCGTCCTTGCCTCTTTTGTTGGCAGTTTTTTTACCTTGGTAGGAGACAGGATTATGTTATCGAGTACGGATAGATGAGGAAAGAGGTTGAACTGCTGAAAGATCATGCCGACAAGTGCCGATTGGGCCTCGGTGGAGATCCCTCCGTTATCGATCCTCCGTCCGTAGAGACGGATCTCCCCTTCGTTTATCTCCTCTAGGCGGCAGATGCACCGGGCCAAGGTGCTCTTGCCCGATCCGCTGGGGCCTATTACCGATACTACCTCTCCTTCCGATACGTCGATATCGATGCCTCGAAGCACCTGAAGATTCTCAAAAGACTTGTGAAGCCCTTTTACCTGGATGGCAGGGTCCATAAAAGTACCTCCTGTTCAGCTTTGCTTTTCTCTTCAACTAGAGAACACTAATTTGGAATCATATAGGATATCCCTGTTCGTGGCAAGAGGGGAATAGAGTCTTTATCGTGTTCAGGCATAGAAGTTTCCCAAAATAGATTATATTCGATTTTTGAAGGAATACGGCCAAAATCAGGGTTATTTGCCTCTGATGTTGAAGAGTTCCAATCCTTCGGAGTTTGGTCTGAGGTCGAATCGGTGTAGAATCAAAACAGAAGGAGGGAGCGAGCTAGTTCCTTCAGCATCCCAGACTCCTCCTTCAGGCCGGAGTATCGTCGGTAACGATGTGCTGAAGGATAAGAATCGAGAAATACGAGGTTCTGTAACCCCAGTAAGGGACGCCTCCTATGGCGTTGAAAGCGAGCAGAATGAGTATCGAGTATGGTAAGGGTTGATGCGATTGACAGAGGAAACTCATGACGATACTTCGGCCATCATAATATATCTATCGGGGGTGAGGTCCATCGAAGAATTGAACACCCCACAACCGCATAGGATCTTGAGACCGCTGTCGCCTGGCGGTGAGAGCGTTAGGGAAGGGTTCCCTGTATAAGAACTATGGGGAGGGTCCGTAATCGGACCCTCCCTCCTTTTTTGTGGTGTTATAATCTGAGGATGCGATCGGGAGATTTCACGATCAGGCCACAAGGAGGGATAGAATGAAACGGGAGAGCTGCATCGATAGGGCCAGAGAACTGCATGACTCCGGTCTCGTGGTGGACGCTCACTTCGATCTTCTAAAGGACGTTCTGGACAAGAGAGAGAAGGGAAGAAGAAACGTCATAGAGGAGGATCATCTTCCAGCTATGAGGAGGGCCGGTCTCGATCTGGTGATTTCCTCGATCTTTGTAGAGGACCGTTATGTCCCCGATATGGCTCTCAAAAGGGCTCTGGATCAGATAGGAGCCCTCCACGGTGAGCTGGACGAGTGTTCGGATTCATTCTCTCTATGTGTGGATTGGGAAGAGGTAGAAGCCGCCAAGGCGAAGGGGAGATTGGCGATATTGCTCTCTTTCGAGGGAGTCGAGCCTATCTCGAACGATATGGGGCTTCTTAGGATATTTTACGAGCTCGGCGTCCGTGGAGTTGGACTTGTCTGGAGCAGAAGGAACTACGCTGGAGACGGTTGCTTTTTCTCCCGGAGACGGGAGGGTCGGAAAGGAGGTCTTACCGATTTTGGGGTAAGGCTTTTGGACGAGATTTCCCGTCTCGGTATGTTTCTGGACGTAAGCCATCTTAACGACGAGGGGTTTCAGGATGTGCTGGAGTTTTATGACGGTCCGTTCATAGCCTCTCACTCCAACTGCCGTTCCCTTATGGGGACCATGAGAAATCTGAAGGACGATCAGATAATGGCCCTTGCCGAAAGAGGCGGGGTTATGGGGATGAACAGCTGTAGTACCTTTGTGGCCGAGGAATCGAAGGTCGGACCGGTAGGATCTTCTCATTTGGCCGATCACGTGGATTACGTAAAAAAGCTCGTAGGTATAGAGCATGTGGGGTTCGGATTCGATTTCTGCGATATGTTCCGTCAGTCCACAGGTAGCGAAAGTTACGACTGTATATCCGGCTACGGTCAGGTGGTGGAGCTTTCCGCCGAGCTCTTGAGCAGGGGGTACTTGGACGAAGAGGTCTTGTCGGTGATGGGGCTAAATTTCGCCAGGGTGTACAGATCGGCTCTTTCGTGAGTCGATGTTGGAAGGGGATCTCTCATAGGATCCCCTTCCAACTGGTAGCTCAGTAGGTCCACTCGAAGTCGGGCAGTCCCGCGTCGAGCATCCTTTTCTTCACGTCTTTAGCGATATATTCCAGATCTTCCGGGGTTTTTCCCTCGCATCTGGTAGCCAGCACCGGTTGGGTGTTGGACGCCCTTATAAGTCCCCAGCCTTTTCCGTCGGGGTACACGATCCTCAGTCCGTCCACCGTTATGGCCTCGTGCTCTTCGAGGGCTTGGGACGTTATCCGTTCCATAACCTCGAACTTTCTGTCGTCGGGACAGTCGACCCTTACCTCCTCGGTGTGATAGTAGACGGGCATATTGGAGAGCATCTCCGATAGAGACTGGTCGCTTTCCGAAAGCATCCTGAGCAGCCTTCCCGCGGCGTAGAAGGAGTCGTCGAAGCCGTAGTATTCGTCGGCGAAGAAGATGTGTCCCGAATATTCTCCGGCGAACAGAGCCCCGATCCTCTTCATCTCCGCCTTTATGAGGGAGTGGCCTGCCTTATAATAATGGGGGACTCCTCCGAGTCGTCTGACCTCGTCCTCCAGGGCTTGAGAGCATTTGACCTCTATTATGGCGGTCGCTCCTGGGTTTTTTGGGAGAATCTCTCTCCAGTAGAGCGCCATTAGGACGTCTCCCCAGACGATCTCGCCCGTGTCGTCCACGACCCCTATCCTGTCGGCGTCTCCGTCGAAGCCGAAACCGACGTCTGCCTTGTTTTTTCTTACCGAGGCGATGAGATCCTGCATATTAGCCCTCTTCTGAGGGTCCGGATGGTGATTGGGGAACGTTCCGTCCGGCTCGCAGTAAAGAGGGATCACCTCGCAGCCCAGGCTTTCCAGGAATTCCACTATCCTGAGAGAGGCCGTTCCGTTGGCTGCGTCCGCTACGACCTTGAGCTTTCTCGATCCCAATTGGATCTTGGTTTTCAGCATCTCCAGATAGTCGGGCCACAGGTCTTCCACCGAAACATCTCCTGGTTCGTCGGCTATTTCGAAGTCGTCTTTTTCCACCATCTCGCGGATTTTCTGTATCTCCTCCCCGTATATGGTGGATTTTCCCAAGGCCATCTTGAGACCGTTCATATCCTTGGGGTTATGGCTCCCGGTTATCATTATCGCTCCATCGATATCGTGATGGAACAGGCTCCAGTACAGCAGAGGACTCGTCACGGTGCCTACGTCTATAACGTCTATTCCGGTGTCGGTGAGCCCTTGAATAACGTCTTTTCTGATCCTCTCGGTGGAGATCCGGACGTCTCCTCCCACGGATGCCTTGGTTATGCCTTTGCGGTTTAGGTAGGTCCCGTACGATCTCGCTATGGCCAGTACGTTCGGGGAAGATAGGTCCGTTTCAGCCTCTCCCCTTATATCGTATTCTCTGAATATATTGGAGGGGACGTTCATTGGCGATCACTCCTTAGATATGATTGTCGATGATTTCCGTTTCCATTACAGTATAATCCAGGTTCACGCCCTGCGTCGACTTTGGTTCCTCTATTTTACGGGCGGAATTCGCTTCACTTAGGAGGGGTATCCATGTTACACGCTCTGCTTATAGTTCTTCCTCTAGGTCTAATAATGGCGATCGGATGGATCGTTAAACGGATCGGCCTCGTGACGGATACAGGGGTGGCTGAGATGAACGGTATGTTGTATTGGGTGTCCATGCCAGCCATCCTGTTTAGGTCGACCATAAAGGTGGATCCTGCCCATTTCTCGAACTTTCCCTTCATGTGCGGCGTCTACGGGGTTTTCGTAGTTTTGCCTTTTATATCTTGGGCTCTGGCCAGGGTCAGAGGACTTCCCAGAGAGAAACTTGCCGTATCGGTTCTCGTCTCGATAAGGGGCAACAACGTTTTCATGGGGCTTCCTGCCGTTACCATAGCTCTTGGCGAACCAGGGCTCGTCAGCTACGGGATTTATCTGGCCCTATCGCTGGTGGTCTACCAGATGATCTCTATCGCTATGGGGCAACTTGCTCTATCCGGCGAGTTTTCCATTCGGTCCCTTGTAGAGACGGTCCGTAAACTGGCCGGAAACCCCATGCTTGGAGCCTGCGTTCTAGGGGTGGCCGGTGCTTTTTTGGGAATGGGAGATCTGCCCGTATGGTTGGACCAGACTCTCGGCATACTGGGTAACGTAGGCAGCGGAGTGGCTCTGATGGCCTTAGGGGCCTCTCTTCAGATCGAACATATTTTATCCTCCGTCAGGAGGGTCTGGAACGATATTCTGATCCGCCTATTTCTGTCTCCCCTCATGACCTGGGGGGCTTTGACTTTTATGGAGGTCGATCCGATGTTGACTAAGACCGCCGTGCTGGTTGCGGCCATGCCCGCTGCTGTAAATAATTTCGTCCTGGCCCAGGGGATGGGGATGGACGGAGCTTACGCCGGTGAGGTTATTATAACCACGACGGTCTTTTCTATATTGTCCTTGACCTTATGGATTTCCCTGTTGGGTGTTTAAAGGTTGCCTTTAGTTACTTTGCCGGAGGACGGGGTAGAACCCTCGTGATAAAATGGGTACGTTTTACCGAGGGGGTGTATTTCTTTGGGTTCTGGGGAAACCAAAAATCACGTATTGCTGGTGCTTTCCTTTTCACTGTTTTGTTGCATGATGGGAGTAGGGGTTATAAGTCCCATTCTGCCTCTTTACGCCGTCAATATGGGAGCCAGTGGTACACTTTTGGGGCTGGTTTTTGGAGCCTTTTCCATGTCGAGGCTTTTCTGTTCTCTCGTTTCAGGATCAATGGCAGACAGACTGGAGAGAAAGACCCTGATTCTCTTCGGGCTCTCTATTTATACCGTATCGTCCTTAGCCTATCTTTTCGTGGAATCCGCCTGGCATCTGGTGGCTATAAGGTTCTTCAACGGTCTTGGCTCGGCGTTCGTGGTTCCCGTCGCCATGTCTATCGGTTCCGACGTGAGCGAGGAAGGGGAGGAAGGGGCTTTTTTCGGCTCCCTTCAGATGGCTCTCTTCGCTGGGATAGGTGCAGGTCCGCTTCTCAGCGGTCTGTTGACCGATTGGTTGGGGATGCAGGCGCCCTTTCTCGTCATGACCGCCATGACCTTGGTGGCTCTTGCGGGCATAGCTCTTTGGCTCCCCAAGGGCTTGCCTATCAGTCCGTCCGGAACGGGGGGAGACCTCTCCGTCTATTCGGCTCTTCTGAAGGATCCGGTCTTGAGAAGGGTCTATGCTTACAGGTTTTCGACCGCTCTAGGTCGCGGTTCGATGTTGATGTTCCTGCCCTTGATCGCCACCGAATTGGACCTGTCCTTTGTTAGGATAGGGATTATTCTCTCGACGGTCTCGATCGCCACGTCCCTCTTTCAGAAATACACAGGAGGTCTGGCCGATCGTTTTCCCAAAAACCGTCTTGTTCTGATGGCAGGGGTTCTGTCCTCCGTTACGTTGTTTTCCATGCCGTTGCTCCGTACTTTCCCTGCGTTGCTTTTAGGCGCTTTGGCTTTCGGGGTCGGGACCGCCACAGGAGCTCCTTCCATAACCTCTCTGGCCGCTATAAGAGGCCGTGATTTCGGGACGGGTAGGGCCATGGGGGTTTTCAATATATCCTTCGGGCTGGGTATGATGACCGGGCCTATTCTGGCCGGATACATAAGGGACGCCGGGATACTTTCGTCTCCGTTCGTTCCTATCGGTCTGGTCCTCTTGACGGCGTCGTCGTTTTTTATCCTAGATGGACCTTTCAGGGCCGTCGGTATCTCTTCCGGAAGAGAGGAATGCGTATCTGGTTGACGCTTTGGAAACCAGCCAGATTTTTATTAGGAGGTACTCCTTTTGTTGTTAGAGGAAAAAAGAGAGTTAGTGGTTCGATACGGCAGGATGATCCAAGAGGAAAAACTCACGACCGGTACGGGGGGAAACCTCAGTGTCTTGGATCCCTCGTCGGGATTAATGGCTATAAGTCCCTCTGGGATAGGGTATGAGGAGATCGCCCCGAAAGATGTCGTTATAATATCCCTGAATGGAGCTTTCCCGGAGGAGGATCACAGAGAACCCTCCTCCGAGTGGCAGCTGCATTCAGCCCTTTATCGGCATCGGCCCGACGTCAGAGCCATCGTGCACTGTCATTCCGATTACGCCACGGCGGTTTCCTGCCTTGGTATCGATCTGCCTCCCGTAAACTACATGATAGCGGTTGCAGGGGATAAGGTTCCTCTGGCTCCTTTTGCCGTCTACGGAACCTCCGATCTGGCTCTAAAAGTGGTGAATTCCATCGGGGATTCCGACGCGGCCTTGATGGCCAACCACGGTCAGATCGCTTTGGGAAAGACGATGAAAGCCGCTTTCACCGTAGCTCTCAACGTCGAGTACGTGGCGAGGCTGTTTATCTTGGCCAAGGGGGCGGGAGACCCCGTGTTGTTGTCGAGAACGGATATTTTAGATACCAGGAAGCGTTTTAAATCCTACGGTCAGACAAAAAAAGGCCGAGGAGGAGATGATCACGATGCCTTTGTGGGGTAGATACCGTATGGATAGTTTCATAAGCTCTCTGCCGACTCCCCTTTATTGGCTGCTTTTGGGGCTGTCGTTCTTTTTCCTGATCGGCTGTATTCTGTCCGTATTGGGTATGCTTTTGCCCCTGCTGTTGTTAGGGGCCGTCGTTTGGTTTTTGATGGGCTGTGCCAGGGATCCCAGGTTTCTAGATGTCGTCAAGGGCAGACGAGGCGGGAGAGGTCCTCGTCGCTTTTAGCCTCTTTCTATAGCGCATGGCAGAGGTTTAGAGTAAAATTACTCGAGCGCGTTTTTTGCGCTGAACATAGGGATTAAGAGAGGAAGTGTCAATCGGATGGAGAATATTCGATACGCACAGATAAACGGAGTGGAGATCAGAGACATGAAAGACCTTCCAGGGGAGGAGGTCCTTTACAGTGGGAGCCTTTACCTGGATGGAAAGGAGATCGGAACCATAGAGGAAGACCCTGAGGGAGGCCCTATATCCTTGGATGTGCTTCCGAGATACGAAGAGGTCCTTAAATCCAGGATCAACGACTACGTCAGAGCCATGGCCTTGGAGGAGGGAGAGATACCCCATAGGGACGTGTTTTTCCTCGACCTTATAGATATGCAGATCTTCTACGATATGTATCGCGAAGGATTGGCTGAGGGGTACATGTGCCTGGTAGTCGACGCGTCCGGCGAGGATATTGAAATATACAGCGTCCAGTCCGAGGAGGAAGTGGAGAATCTGGTAAGGGAGAAGGATCTCTCGGATTTCGAGGTATATGCGTCGCCTACGGATTTCATAGTCAGCTGTTAATCTCTGCGAGAGGAGGGAATTCCCTTCTCTCTTTTTTCGTCTCTGGTTGTCCCTGATCTTCCGCTGGTATCATCGTCCCTCAGAAAGCGGAATGGATCGTCTCCTCCGTCGAAATAATCCTCGCTTCGCCAGTTCTCGATCCCGTCTGCCATAGTGTCACCCCCCTTTATTTTCGATATACGGCTTGCATTTTACGTTCCCCTAGGGTATATTGCAACGTGGAATATAGCAGGGAAGTCCGTTCAGGAAGCCGGTGAAAATCCGGCACAGCCCCGCTACGGTTAGGATGACGACGGAGACATACCGCCACTGACTTCGGTCGGGAAGGCGTCTTCTAGGTTGAATCCAAGTCCGGATACTGAACGGAACTACCGTCGATTGTATCTCCTCGAGGGCGGAGATAATCGTTTTTTTGTCCAATAAGGCGGCCCTTGGGTCGCCTTTATCGTTTTTATAAGGGGTGATTGTTGTGAGAAAGTTGCGTCTTGCTGTTTCATCTGTCTTCCTATTTCTTTTCTTGGCCGGTGTTGCTTGGGGTGCCGCAGGATTAGGGGCTACTCCGTATGGTCTTGTAACCTTGAAAGACGGCAGGGTGGTTTATACTACATCGGAGAACTATACCTCCGGTACGGTCGGGATAATCGATCCCTCTACCGGCGATGTAACTTCGGATTTGAGGACGAATCTTGGTGGAGATACCGTAGCTTTCGTTTTCGATAAAGCAGGATCGGAGAAGGTCCTGATAGCTAACCGTCTGAGTTACGGGGCATTGACCGAGATTCAGGTTTTCGATCCCTCCGACTGGAACACCCCGGAGTGGAACGAGACCGTCAACGGGAACCTCCACGGGATCGCCTCTACCTCCGACGGCCTCTACCTGGCCTATTACGGATCGGGATCGGGACTGGGGTGGATCGAGCGTCGCTCTATCTCCTCCTCCTACCCCGTCGTGATATCGAAGGATATGGTCCCCGTCGTAAGCGAGGACAAAGCCGAATCGATACTTTCAACCGACGGAGACAGGGTATTTCTTCTTGCCCAGGGGTACAGTAGCTATTCCGCTTCCCCGGCCAACGGGGCCCTGTACCGGTTGGGGGCCGATCTGGGAGTTCTGGCCTCGGTCGACGTGGGACTTAACCCGGTCAAACTGACCGCCAGGGGAGAGAACCTCTACGTGGTCTCCAACGGGGGTTACGATCCCTCTAAGGACCAGGTCTGGCTTGTCGACGGGGCCTCCATGGTCGCCGAGGAGCTGACTTTCGAGGGCTTCTTCGATAAGAACGAGTTCGTCCAGGCCGTTTTTGACAACGGCAGCAGGCTTTTCGTCGCTACCTCTGCCCCGAACTCCTCCGATCCTACGGCCCCCTACGTCAACAGAGTCTACTGCGCGGAAAGGCCTTCATCGATTAAGGGTGCTCTCGCCTCCGTAGCGTTGGGCGATCCCGTGGCTTCCCTGGACGGGTGGACCATGGGCAGTTCCCTCGGTGGAGACGGGCGTCTGTGGGTGTGTTCCAGCAGCGGATCCGACGGAGCCGTCAAGGGAATCTCCTCCTCCGGCTCAGTCGAGACCTACACTCCGACCGGAAACGATCATCCCACCGGAGGCGGTGGCGGCGGATGTTCCGTCGGTTTCGCCCCGGCTGCGATCCTCTTATTTGCCCCCATACTGCTTCTGTCCAGAGGCAGGTAGTGTACGGACGAGGGGCGGCCTTAGGCCGCCCCTCGTCCTTTAAATATGTGAGGTGTTTATTTTGCTGCGTCGTTATGATCTTATCGCCGTCGTCGTCACGGCGATTCCGTTTTTTATGAGTTCCCCGTCGGAGGCCGTTGCCACCGTGGCTCCGATAACGGTTACCGCCTCCTCTCTGGAGGACGAGGATAGGTCTCCAGGGACGGTCACGGTGATAAGGCCCGATATGTACAGGGGAGAGATGAAAGACATTTCAGACCTTCTCTCCAAGGTGCCGGGGGTCTCCATAAACCGTAGAGGAGGGCGAGGGGGTTATTCGGTGGCCTCGGTTCGAGGCAGTACAGCCGCTCAGGTAGCGGTCTATATCGACGGGGTGTTATGCAACCTGGGAGGTGATTCCGCCGTCGATCTGTCGACCATCCCGGTCGAGCGGGTCGACAGGATAGAGGTCTACAGGGGGTATGTTCCGGCAGCTTTCGATATGTCAGGCATGGGAGCTGTTATCAACATCGTCACGGCGAGACCCGAAAGAGGGGAGGGAAGCGTCGTCCTCGGTGGAGGCGATCTAGGATTTAAGACCGGATCGCTTCGTTTCGGAACAGCTCTGGGTGATGGGACCCTGTCCTTGCTGTTGGGATACGAGTCGGAGGACGGGGATTTTTCATACCTTAACGATAACGGTTCCCTGGTTCAGACCGACGATTACGAGACGAAGAGATGGAACAACGGCTTTAGAGATCAGAACGGGACGGTACGATGGGATGACGGAAGTTGGTCCCTAGCCGCGTCTTTTGCGGTTATACACAAGGACCTACCTCTTCCGGCTCCTGGAAACGATAGGTGGCTTCCTGGAGATCCTGGACCGTGGCAGGATATAGACAGACGTTCCTTCTCTTTAGGTAGGGAATATTCCGGTGGCGTTTGGGATTGGGACTGGTCTCTCTATAGGATGGAGGAGGACAAGACTTTCTCCGATCCGTCGGATAAATTAGGTGGTCTCGGCGTCAGGCATTCCTCTTACGATACGGTCAGGAACGGAATAGATCTGTCGGGGACGACGATAGCCGGCGACCATCTATTGCAGATGACATTGAAGGCCGACAACGAGAAACTGGATGTAGGTGGAGACGGCGTTAAACTATTGGATGAAATCAGCCACTTTGAAAGGGATAGTTATGCGATAGTTCTACAGGATACTTTCCCGGTAGGAGAGGTCGTCTTGACCCCCTTGTTACGTTGGAACGATGTGGACGGAGAGGATGGACTCTCGTGGTCTATGGGAGCTGAATGGGCATGGTCTTCCAGTTGGCGTTTTAAGACTACCGTAGGTTATTCCATGAGGGCCCCTAATTTTTACGAAAAATACGGCGATGGCGCTTCCATCGTTCCCAACGAGTCCCTTAAATGGGAGGAGGGGTACCATTGGGATATGGGAGTTCGGTGGAACGGAGCCTTAGGTGGAGCTGATTCCTCTTTGGGGGTCACAGTTTTCGGCATGGATATGGACGAGCTTATAGAATATATACAGGTGAATGAGAGACGTGGAGCCTATAAGAACGTCGGCAAGGCCATGATATATGGACTCGAGTTCGAGGGAGACCTAGACTGGAATTCTTGGAACCTTTCAATGGCTTGGACTGTTTTAGACGGGGAGAACAGGACTGCGGGATATCGTTATGGCATGGCGCTTCCCAACAGACCGGAAAACGCTTTGGATCTTCGTCTGACCAACCACATAGATGAAAAGTTGTCTGCCTATGTTGAGATGGACTATCGGGGTAAGACTTTCCTAGATATGGCCGAAAAAGTAGGCCTCAGCGAGTTGACTCGTTGGAATCTGGGCTTACGTTGGGATATGGACGACGATAGAACTCTGGTTGTCGGAGTCGATGATATCTTCGACGAGGGGACGGAGGTGCGGCAGTTTGCCTCCGGTAGCTCCGGAGGCGAAAGGCTCCCTTGGTATCCCTTGGAGGGGCGTAACTGGCATTGTTCTCTCGTATGGACTTTTTGAGGCGGTGATTGAGTGAAAAAATACAGACTGTTCATCAGTCTTGTCTTTTTTATCCTTATCTGTGGTAACCGTTGTTCTTGGGGTTTTTCAGTGGATTACGCCACCAACCTGAATGTGGAAAATGTCGATGGGTGCTATCTGGTGACCGTGGATCGTCCTTATTACGGTGCGACCGAACCGGAGGTCGTCCTGTTGGTGCCGGAGGGAGCTAAGCCTTCCGCATCGCTGGATGGAATCTCTAGGGTAGATATTCCCCTTAATCGTATCGTCGTGGGAACGACACCGGCGGTTGCGTGTCTTGATGCGTTGGATGCGTTGGATCTGCTTGTGGGGCTGGCGGGAGGCAAGTATGTCTACACCGATTCGGTCAGAAAGAGGGGCCTTCCAGAGGTGGCCTCCGACGGAGGCATGTCAAGATCCCTGGACAGGGAAAGGCTGCTGGAGTTGGCCCCCGATGGGTTCATCACCTATCTTTACGGTGACGAGGAACGCCGGGACGTCGACTTCTTAAGGAATTGTGGCGTGCCGGTACTGTTCATGGCGGAGTATCTGGAGGATTCCCCTCTGGCCAGAGCGGAGTGGATAAAGTTTATAGGGCTTTTGGTCGGCAGGGAAGAGCAGGCCACCGAGATATTCGAGAAAGTGGTCCGGAGATATGAAGAGCTGGCGAGCATGGTCGACAATTCCGAAGTCCGGCCGTCGGTCCTTTCGGGTGCTCCTTTCGGAGGGGTCTGGTACGTTCCCAGGAGGGGTAGTTGGCCATCCATGATGTTTAGGGCGGCCGGGGCGAAATCTCTCTGGAACGATTTAGAGGGGACCGGTACCGCTCCGATGGATCTGGAGGCTGTTTTGGTGAGGGCGGAATCCAGCGACATCTGGTTGAACTGCGGTTCCTGGCGCAGCCTTGAGGACGCAGAGAGATCGGGATTTCCTATAGAGGCTTTTCCCCCCTTCGAAAAAGGCGAGATTTACAACAACGATCGCAGGATTACCTCCGAAGGAGGCAACGATTACTATCAGTCCGGAATAATAAGACCGGATATGATACTGGCGGATCTTATATCCATAATTCATCCGGAAAAGATGAGGGATCATGAGCTGTTCTACTACCGAAAGCTCAAGTAGATCCCTCCGTTCCTTGTTGCCGTGGATACTGCTTCCCATGGCACTTTTAGCCGTGGTTTTGGCTGGCCTCTGTCTGGGATCCGCATCAATTCCGGTCTCCTCTATCTGGGCGATTTTCTCCGGCGGCGACGTCTCCAGCAGCTGGAAGACGATAGTCTTGGATCTGAGGTTGCCCAGGGTGGTCTCGGCCGTCCTGGCCGGAGCAGCCCTATCCTCCTCCGGGTTGATCATGCAGACCCTTTTCGGAAACGGTCTCGCCGGTCCATCGGTCCTAGGGGTTAGTTCGGGCGCCAGCCTGGGAGCCGCTTTGGCTTTGCTTCTCGCTCCCGGAGGAGGGCTGATCTCCCGCTTGGGTCTTCTCGGCTGTTCCTTCGCCGGAGCCTTCATCACGATGATGCTCGTAGCCTTGATAGGCGAGAGGGTTAAAAGAGGCGGCACCTTGCTCATTCTGGGGTTGATGATAGGATACACGGTCAACGCAGTGGTCTCCGTGCTGATACAGTGGGCGCCTTCGGAGCGGGTTCACGGATTCGTCTCCTGGAGTTTCGGGACATTTTCCGGCATAGGCTGGGATCGTATTCCCTGGATGGCCTTTTCCGTGTTCCTGGGGCTTGTCTTGGCCTTCATGGGGCGCAGGCTTTGGGATGCCTTCCTGCTGGGAGAGACGTGTGCCGCCACCATAGGGGCAGACGTTCCCAGGATAAGGAGAAGGATGATACTGATATCGGCTTTGTTGGCCGGAACGGTTACGGCGTTTTGCGGTCCCGTGGCCTTCCTGGGAGTGGCCGTTCCCCATATGGCCAGGGGTATCTCCGGCAGCGCCAGACATGGTCGGCTTCTTCCTGTCACCGTCCTGTGCGGTGCCTCCTTAGCGGTCGCCGCCGATCTGCTGTCAAGACTTCCAGGCGGAGCGTCGTCTCTTCCTCTGAACTCGGTGACCTCGCTGATAGGTGCGCCTGTGGTGGCCTGGGTGGTCTTTCGAGGTGGAGACCGATGAAAGACCCTATACTTCGATCTATTGGGTTGGCCGTGGGATATAGGGACAGGATAGTCGTATCTGGGATGGATTTTTCCCTCTTTCGAGGAGAGGTCGTCTCTCTGTTGGGTCCCAACGGATCGGGCAAATCCACGGCCCTGAGGACTCTCCTGGGACTTCAGCCATCTCTCGACGGTGTCGTCCTGTTGGACGGCGCTCCGTTGGAGTCCTATTCTCCTTTGAAGAGAGCCAGAATAGTAGGAGCCGCCCTTTCCGACAGACCTAGACCCTGGGGTATGACTGCGTTGGAGTTGGTGGAACAGGGGCGTTTCTCCAGGGATCGTGATGAAGACAGATGCGTCAGGGCGATGGAGGATATGGGGGCCATGGAGTTGGCGGGTAGACAGCTGACGGAACTCAGTGATGGGGAGCTTCAGAGGGTCCACGTAGCCAGGGCTTTGGCTCAGGATCCGTCACTCCTGATATTGGACGAGCCGACGTCTTTTTTGGACCAGCCCAGAAGGGTAGAGGTACTTCGGAGACTTAGACGATTGGCTAAGGAGAGGGATATCTCCGTTTTGCTTTCGCTTCATGACCTGGACCTGGCTCTTTCCCAGTCGGACAGATGTCTCTTGATAGTCGACGGAGTGATATCCGTGGGATCTCCGGAGGATCTGGTCTTGCGAGGAGCCTTCGGAGATGCATACGGCCAGCCTAGGAACTGGGATCCTCTGGAAAGACCGGAACCGGACTATCCCGATGCCTCCGTAACGGTGGAGCTTAGTTGTCCGGACCATCTCTCATATTGGGTCCTCCGAGGACTCAGACGAGGTGGTTTCGCCTTGGGATCTTCCAGCCATCGTCTTTTCGTGTCGGTCGATGACGGAGATATCCTGTTTCGTATCGACGACGAAGGGGTGGTCTCCGAGCATGTACGGCTGGACTCGGTGATAGACGTTTTGTCCGGCGATAGGGAAAGTCCGCGATGTCCTCGATAGAGATATTGGATGCCGTCCTTTCCCGTAGCGAAGTGGAGGACGCTCTGTCTCGGTGGAATTTGGAGGAGCCGGATTCCATGGATGGCCGACTTCACAGACTTTACCGATTGGCCAAGCCCGTTCTGGCCTGGGCCTATCTGTCCCCGGAATCGGTGGAAAGACGGGGAGAATGGGGGCCTGGCGTATCGTCTCTTATGGTAGGGGGAGGAACGGTCGGAGATGAACTTTCCCGGATAGCGGAAGAGGAGAGAGCTTTTTCCGCGGCCATGACGATAGCTTTATTGGGAAAGGGGCAGGAGCGTTTTTTCGAGATAGTCCGATCCGAGGGCGAGGGGAAAGGACTCCCTGTCGGGGCTTTTCACACTCCAGGATCCGCCGGGAATATGGATCTATCGGTGAACCTGGATTTGGGCAGGGGATTGCCCCTGGAGAGACTGGGAATGTCGGTCCTTCCCGACGGACAGCTGAGCCCGTCCTATTCTTGGATTGGGGTAGTCCCCATCGGAGAGGGGACCGATAGGGTCACCTTTCTATGCCGAGGTTGCCCATTTCATGAAAGTTGTCCTCTAAGAAGGGAATGATTTTTAACCGTTGACGTGTGCTCCGGCGGCGTATATAATGCACGTCATTAACCTAAAAATAGATCGAACCATCCAGAGCGGCGGAGGGACTGGCCCTACGAAGTCGCGGCAACCTTCGCGATAGCGAGACGGTGCCAAATCCAGCAGGAATTCCTGGCAGATGGTCGAGGCTTTTATCGCTTTTTATGGATGCCTCTTCCTCTAAGTCGGAAGAGGCATCTATTTTTTTAGAGAGGAGAACCCGCCTATGAGACTCAGCGATTCCAACATGATGATGTGCGATATGATGTGCTGTCTCTGCGGGGCTCCTGAGGGAGAATACGGCGGCTAATCTATCGTAGCCGTTTTTTCTTACCGGGATCTCCGTACGGGGGATCCCGGTTTTTTTATTCTTGAAGGGAGGGGTAGAGAGTTTCATCGTTTTTTGATTCGGAAAGACCAAGACAAATCCACAGGAGGTTCTGAGATGAAAAAATATATCGCTTATCTGTTCGTTTTTCTGTTCTCTCTGTCCGTGGCGACCGGTTCCAACGCCGAAGATCTCTCGGTCCTGAAGGTCGGCGCCACCGCCGGACCTCACGCCGAGATACTGGAGTTTCTGAAGGATCGTTTAAAGGATCGTGGTATCGATCTCCAGGTCTATAGCTTTAACGATTATATAACTCCCAACGCTGCCCTGGACCAGGGAGATCTGGATGCCAACTCCTATCAGCACGGGCTTTTCATGGATACCCAAAACCAAGACAGAGGGTACAGTCTGGTATCCGTGGCAAAGACGGTGGTCTGTCCCATGGGATTCTACTCCAAAAAGATAGACGACGTGGATGATCTGAGGGAAGGAGCCAAGGTCTCGGTTCCCAACGATCCGGCCAACGTAGGAAGAGCTCTGGCTTTGCTGGAGGAAAAGGGTTTTATAAAGCTCGCCGACGGAGTGGGCTACAGGGCTTCCGTGCTGGACGTGGTGGAAAATTCCAAGGGAATTAAATTCGTGGAGATAGAGGCCCCTCAGCTTCCCAGGGTCCTGGACGACGTGGATATGGGAGCTGTTAACGTCAATTACGCAGTGGAGGCGGGGCTATCGCCCCTGGAGGATGCCATCCTCCTCGAGGATCCCGAGACCTCCCCTTTCGCCAACATCATCGCTGCCAGAGAGGATAACAGGGACGATCGGAGGATCGCGATTTTGATAGAGGTCTATCACAGCGATGAGACCAGAAAGTTCATTCTCGATCGATTCAAGGGTTCCTTCGTGCCGGCCTGGTAGAGGCGTGAGATATGACCATACTTCTGGAAAAGGTCGGCAAGATCTTTGAGGCCGACGGATCGTCTCTGAAGGCTCTGGACGGGGTGGATCTTCAAATCCCCAGGGGCTCCATATTCGGGATAATAGGCCAGAGCGGAGCGGGAAAGAGTACCCTGGTTCGCTGCATAAACCTGCTGGAATGCCCTACGTCAGGCAGGGTGACGGTGGGAGGCGTGGAGTTGACCTCCCTGGGGGAAAGGGATCTTCGGGAGGCGAGAAAGAAGATAGGCATGATCTTTCAGTCCTTCAACCTCCTGTCTAACCGAACTATATTCGGTAACGTGGCTCTGCCTTTGGAGTTGGACGGATGGAGCAAGGGCGACATAGAGGTCAGAGTGGAGGAGCTGTTGGATCTGGTCGGACTGGCGGAGAAGAGGGATCAGTATCCCTCTCAGCTATCGGGAGGGCAGAAACAGAGGGTCGGTATCGCCAGGGCCCTGGCCAACCGCCCCGATGTGCTTCTGTCCGACGAGGCTACATCTGCCCTGGATCCCATGATGACCAAGTCGGTGCTCGCCTTGCTCAGGAAGATCAACGAAAAGCTCGGTCTTACCATAGTCCTCATCACCCACGAGATGAACGTGGTGAAGGAGGTCTGCTCCCACGTGGCGGTCATAGAGGGAGGACGGATCGTGGAGAGGGGAACGGTTCTCGATGTCTTCACCTCTCCGAAGAAAGGTGCCACCAAGGAGATGTTACGAGAGGTCGTGGGGGTGGAGCTTCCGGAGAGTTTCGCCGGATTGGACTTCCTGGAGGACGATTCCGTGGGGGGAGAACCGGTCGTACAGCTTCAGTTCTTCGGCTCATCCGCGGCGGAGCCGGTCATCTCCGGAATGCTCCGTCGTTTCGACGTGGACGTAAACATCTTGGTCGCCAGGATAGACCATATACAGTCGGTTCCCTACGGAACCCTGGTACTTCATCTATCGGGGGAGGAACGGGAGAGAGACGCCGCTCTGGGCTATCTTAACGCCCTGGATCTCAAAGTGGAGGTGATCGGCCATGTGGACTCAGCTGTCGCGAGTGCTGTTTAGTTCTTTCCTCGAGACACTTTACATGGTGGGAATGTCCTCGGCCATTTCCTTTATCTGCGGAATACCCTTAGGTGTGTTCCTCCACGTAACGGCCAAAGGGGAGATACTGGAGCGACCAAAGGTCAACGGGCTTCTTTCGGCGGTGGTGAATGCCGCCAGGTCCACTCCGTTCATCATATTGATGGTGCTTCTTATACCGGTCACCAGGATGATCGTGGGTACATCCATAGGCATAAACGCCGCCGTAGTCCCCCTGGCGGTGGCGGCTATCCCCTTCGTGGGGCGGATAGTGGAGGGTGCGTTGAAAGAGGTCGATAGAGGAGTGGTGGAGGCTGCCCAGTCCATGGGAGCCACTCCCCGTCAGATAATAGGCAAGGTGCTTATCCCCGAGGCTCTGCCAGCCATCGTATCTGGACTCACCCTGGCGGTTATAAACCTGATCGGTTATTCGGCTATGGCTGGTGCGGTAGGAGGGGGAGGTCTGGGAGACCTGGCGATACGCTATGGATATCAGAGGTTTCGGATGGATATAATGTTCGCCACGGTGGTTATACTGATAGCCATGGTCCAGATATGTCAGGCCTTGGGCGATCGTATGGCCGGAAAGGCCAGAAAGTCTTGAATTAAAACGCCTCCAGGTGGATAATAACACGGTGAAAGTTCGTCCATTCTAAGAAAGGGAGAGGATTTTATGGCTAAACTTCCGAAGAACGTTTGCGAGGCCTGGGACGACAGGGACGGAGCAATAGTCCTGTCTACCGTGGATGGAGAGGGAGTACCTAACTCCATCTATGCCACCTGCGTGAGCCGCTTCGACGACGAGACACTGGTCGTCGCGGATAATTATTTCGACAAGACCAGAAAGAATATCTCCAAAGGCGGAAAGGGATCTCTGCTTTTCATAACCAAAGCGGGCAAGTCCTTTCAGGTCAAGGGCAAGATCGAGTATCACGACAACGGTCCGATCTTCGACGATATGAAGACCTGGAATCCCGAAAAACATCCGGGACACGCCGCAGCGGCCTTGAAGGTGGAGGAAGTCTACTCGGGGGCGGAGAAGCTCCTTTAGGGAATCTCTAACGCGAGTTTTTAGAGGTGTTCTGTAGTAAAAGCGATCGGCCCGGGCCGATCGCTTTTACTCATTTCGTGAGCTTGAACAGGACGGGAATCCTGACCTTGGCGGAGAGGTCGGAGGAAAAACGCCATCCCTTCAGGGCTTTAAGAGCGGCCTTGTCCAGCCTTGGAGATCCGGAGCTTTTCTCTATCCTGGTCTCGATCACCCTGCCTTTTTTTACCGAAAGCAAGACCGTGACGGTTCCCTGTTCCTTTCTCTTCCTGGATATGAGGGGGTATTCCGGTATCTCCCTGTGTTTTACGGTCACGTCATGTTCCGACAGTATCTCCCCTCTAGATGAAGCGGCCGGTTTTTTAGCTTCTCCATCTCCTTCGTGGGGTCCTTCTTTCTGAGACGTCCCTTCTTTCTGACCTTTGCCAGGAGGAGCTTGCCCCGCGGCTTTTGTAGTTTCCCCGCCCTCTTTTTGAGGAGGTAGGGAGACTTTCTTCTCGGGGCCGTCTTTTTTTTCCGCTACCTTCGGTTTTTCGGTCGTTTCCCTTCGTGGTTTGGCTGCAGGTGTTTTTTGTACGACCGGTTTCGTTTTCTCGACGGTTTTTTGAGGCTTTTCTGGAGCCTCTGTCTTTAAGTCTTTTTTTGTGGAGGGTTTTTCTTCCATTTTCTTGGATGTGCTTGGTTTTAACGGGGCAGCTTCTTCCGCCTTGGGTATTTCCGTAGGAGTCTCAGCCATGGCTCTTCCGCCGTCTTGTCCCATGGACGACTCGGTTTCCGACCGTGCCCTGACCAATTTAACCGATATGGTTCCTATGGAGTCGCTTTCCTTCGGGGTCCACGGTAGAAGAAATAGCAGCCCTGCATGGAGGATCAGACTAGCCGCGATAGTGACGATCCATCTTTTCACGGCTCGGTTCCCTTGAGACCGAGCCCTATGGTGGTTATGCCGTTTTCCCTCATCCTGTCGAGGAGGGTCGCCACGTCTCCGTAGGGTATCGAACGGTCGGCGGTGAGTATCAGGGACCTCCCGGCGGCGATCGCTTCTTTGGCTATTACGATCAGCTCGTCTTTTTCGACGGGACTGTCGTCCCAGTAGATGGTTCCGTCGTGAGAGATGGTGACGGTTATCCCTTTTTCCTCCGGCGGGTTCCCCCTCCCGTCCGGGAGGTCCACCGGTATCTGTCCCTGCACGAAGGACGCTGTCAAAACGAAAAATATGATGAGAATGAAGAGGACGTCTATAAGAGGGGTTAGCTCCACGTCCGCCTGAGGACGGCGTCTCACGGTCTCATCATCTTTTCCCTGAGGATAAAGTCCGCCCCTCTGGAGAGGGTTTCCTCGATATCGTCAACCTTGGAGCTAAGGAGCGAGTGGAATAGAACCGCCGGAACGGCCACAGCCAGCCCGGCCACCGTGGTCAGCAGGGCCTTCCATATTCCACCGGCCAGGGCCACCATAGGGGCCTGATCTGTCTCGGGGAGGGATTGAAAGATATCCACCATGCCTAGGACTGTCCCCAGGAGCCCGAGTAGGGGAGCAATCCTGGCGACGGCGGAGAGGATGGACAGCCCCTTGCTCCATCTGAAGACCTCTCTCCTTATCTGGCCGTCCAGCAGCATCTTGAGCGAGTCTCCGTCGGTCTTCCAATGGTTGACACCGGCCAGGAAAAGCCGTCTCAGAGAGGTGTCCTTTTCCCGGAGAAGCGATGTGGCTCCCTCCGCATCTCCCTCGTAAAGTCGCTCGCAGAGGGCCTGTTCGACCTTTTCCGGATTCTCCCAGGACTTTATGAAAAAGAAGGTTCTTTCCAATACCACGGCTAAGCCTATCACCGAAAGTCCGGCTATGCACCAGACCACCGGTCCGCCTAGATTCAGAAAGCTCAGGATCGATTCAGCCATCGTGCCACCTCCACCGCTCCGTAGGTTATTACAATGTCCGCTCCGGACCGCCTAAGCGCCATGTGGGCCTCCAGCATGGATTTCCTCCAGTCCAGCGCCCCTGCCTCGGCGGCATGTCGCAGCATCATGTATTCTCCACTGACCATATAGGCAGCCATGGGGAGCAGAGAGTTTTTTCTTATCTCGGATATCACGTCCATGTAGAGCAGAGAGGGCTTTACCATCAGTATATCCGCCCCTTCCTCCTCGTCCTGAAGGGCCTCTCTGATGGCCTCTCTGCCGTTTGCGGGATCCATCTGATAGCTGGAGCGGTCGCCTTTGCCGGGAGCGCTGTGTGCAGCCTCCCTGAAGGGGCCGTAAAAGGCGGAGTGGAACTTGGCCGAGTATCCCATTATGGATGTTTCTGTGAAACCAGTTTCGTCCAGGGCGTTTCTGATGGCTCCTACCTGCCCGTCCATCATGGCCGACGGGGCTACCATATGAGCTCCGTTTCTGGCGTGACTGACGGCGGTCTCGGCCAGCCTGCGGAGGGTGGCGTCGTTGTCCACCGATCCATCTTCCCTCAATATGCCGCAGTGGCCGTGGTCGGTGTACTGGCAGAGACATACGTCCGTTGCGACGAGGATGGAGTCTCCGTATCGTTTCTTCATGTCTGAGACGGCCCTCTGGACCGGAGCCTTCCCGTCGCTGGCTGAGGTCCCCCTGGGGTCCTTTTCTTCCGGTACCCCGAAGAGAAGGAACCTCTTTATGCCCGCCTCCATAGCTGGTTCCACCACCTCGCAGAGCCTGTCGACGCTGATATGGTCGACGCCGTGGAGAGACGATATGGAGGTCTTTACCCCCTTCCCCTCGACGACGAAGAGTGGAAGCATCATGTGTTCAGGTCTCAGGATGGTCTCGCGGACGGAGTCGGCAAGCGCCCCGTTGCCTCTCAGTCTTCTTAGCCTGTTGTGGGGGTAGCCGCATCTGATCTCCTTCAATTTACAGTCCTCTTTTCTTCATCTCGGCGAAGACCTCTTCCGCCGCTTTTACCGTGGAAGTCACGTCCTCTTCCGTGTGGGAGGAGGATACCATTATGGTCTCGTAGGCGGAGGGGGCGAAGGAATGCCCTCTGCTCAGCATTCCCGAGAAGAACGCCGGGTAAAGGTCCACCCTTTCGGACTTGACTTCATCCAGGTTTTTAGGCACGTTCTCGGAGAAGAACATGCCCACCAGCCCTCCCAATCTGGTGGTGCTCATTGGGAAACCCCATTTTCTTCCGCCGTCCCTAAGTCCCATCTCGAGAGATTCCGCCGCTTTTTCAAGCGCCTCGTAGGTTCCCTCCCTGGACAATTCCTCCAGCGTCGCCAAGCCTGCCGCCATGGCCAGCGGGTTGCCGGACAGGGTTCCCGCCTGGTAGATGTCTCCCACAGGGGAGAGGCGATCCATTATGTCGGACCTGCCTCCGAAGGCTCCCACCGGAAGTCCTCCTCCTATCACCTTTCCGAGACATGTGAGGTCAGGGACGACTTTCTCGACCTGTTGGGCCCCCCCCATGGAGTTGCGGAATCCGGTTATGACCTCGTCGAATATCAGAAGGGATCCGTGTGTCTCTGTGAGCTTCCTTAAGCCGTCGAGGAAACCGGGAGCAGGGGGGACCAGTCCCATGTTGCCCGCCCATGGTTCCACTATTACGGCGGCTATGGTGGATCCCTCCGACTCGAACAGTGCCTTCGCCTTGTCCAGGTCGTTGAAGGGAAGCACCAACGTGTCTTTTGCGGTTCCCTCGGTTATCCCCGGACTGGTCGGAACGCCGAAGGTCAAGGCCCCGCTGCCTGTCGCCACCAGGAGAGAATCGCTGTGGCCGTGGTAGCACCCGTCGAATTTAACGATCCTGTCCCTGCCGGTGAATCCTCGGGCCAGTCTAAGGGCCGACATGGTAGCCTCTGTCCCGGAGCTTACGAAACGAACTTTCTCCATGGATGGGAACACCGATTTCACCGCCATCGCCAGCATTACCTCCTGTACGCAGGGGGCTCCGAAAGAGGTGGATTTTTCAGCGGCGCTCTTTACCGCCTCTACTACAGAGGGGTGGGAGTGGCCGAGTATGAGAGGTCCCCAGCTGCATACGTAGTCGGTGTAGCGGTTCCCCTCCAGGTCATAGACCGACGATCCCTCGCCTCTGACCAGAAACAGAGGCTCCCCGCCGACGGCTTTCCAGGCCCTGACCGGGCTGTTGACCCCACCGACCAGGTGTTTGCAGGCGGTTTTGAACATCTCTTCGTTGGTCATCACAAGTCATTCCTTTCGTCTTTGCAGGGAGGTCAGGCATTCTATCAGTCCCTCTATGGAGGGATCGCCCATGACCTCCGGTTCCATGGATAGGGTCTCCCGGATTGCTTCGGCGCAGTGCGTTCCCCAGGCCACAGGGATTATCCCCTCCCTGGATCTTCCGAACCTGGCGGCCCAGGCCTCCACCATGGCGGCGCTTCCGAATACGACGCAGTCCAACCCCGATTCGTCCCAGCAAAGAGGGTAGATCTCCTCTCCCGGAAGCTCGGCTCTCTCCATCCTGTAGGCCGAGGATATGATCACCGTCGCTCCCACCTTGCGAGCCGCCTGGACCGGCAGATCGGAGGCCCTCTCGTTTCGGAAGAAGAGGATCGACTGGCCGTATGAGACGTGTTTTTCTACCGTGTCGGCCAGGCCCTCGGAGGTAGGGACCTCCGCTTCCAGGTCCGGATGAATCCCGATGTCGTAAAGGGCCTTGGAGGTCCCCGGTCCTATGGATATTATCCTGCCGCCTATCTTTCTGAGGTCCGTGACCTCCGGAAGCAGTGAAGCTCCTCGAGGGCTTGTGAGGACCAACCAGTCGGAGTTTCCGATAATTTCTTCGTCCCAGTTCTTTTCTAATTTTCTAAGATTCACCAGGGGGAGACTATAACAGTCCGCCCCGAGGTCTTCCAGAATCCTGGCCGTTTCCCAGGATTCCGGTGCGGGTCGCACCACGCCTATCTGGAGTCCCTTGAGCGGGCCTGAAACGGGGGTCAGTCCAAGAGCGGAAGATTCTCCTATCGCTATGACCGTTGGACTTCGTAGCCCTATGTTCCCCATGTCGTCCAATCGAAAATCGGTCCTCTCCTGGCGTCCCCATCCTCCCCAGCGGACGGCGGAGCAGCTTCTGTCGCCTGGTTCCCCCTCTTTCATAAGCTTTTCGGCTATACTGTCCGCCCTGGAGGCTCCCATGTATATGGCCCTGGTCCCTCCGACCTCGGCCATCCTTTGCCATAGACGGTCGTCCTCTTCCGAAAGGTCCTTCCCTCTGTGTCCGGTGACCAAGGTCGCGGTCTCCGCCATCCCCCTGTGGGTCAAGGGAACGCCCGCAGCCCCCAGGCCGGATACGGCGGCTGTGACCCCCGGGACGTAGCTCCAGGGGATGCCCTCTTTCTGGAGGGCCAATGCCTCCTCTCCGCCTCTCCCGAAGACGAAGGGGTCTCCGCCCTTGAGCCTTACGACCCTGTCCGAGATTCGTCCCAGCTCTACCAGCAGACGACAGATATCGTCCTGGGACGTCGAGTGACTGTCCTTTCTCTTCCCTACGTAGTGGAAGCGACACGTCTTTGGGGCAAGCTGGAGCAGGTCGGGATGTATCAGCCTGTCGTATACCAGGTGTTCCGCCAGGCAGATCCTCCCCCTGGCCTCTTCCGTGATCCATCTGGGACCGCCGCATCCTGCTCCGGTCAGGTAGACGGTCATGGCTTTTCCTCCAACATGGAAATGGCTTCGGCGGAGGCCTTTATGGATAGGGCCACGTCTCTGCCCAGATCTCGGGCGTCGTCGTCGGAGCGCACGGCCAGCGAGCCTTCGAACTCGATGTGTCTTCCGTCGTAAGAGAGGGTCTGAGCCCTCAATCTCAATTCGCCGTCGACCCATTCGGAGAGAGCGGCGAAAGGAACGTGACAGCCTACCTGCAGGGTTTTCAGTAGCTCCCTCTCCGCAAGGGCCATCAGCCAGGTCGGACGATGGTTTATCGCCCGGAACTCCTCGGCCAGTCTCGAACCGCTTCGCGCCTCGACGGCGATTATACCTTGGCACGGGGCGGGGAGAAACGGGAGGGTAGTCGTCCCCTCCGGCGATATCCCGAGTCTGTCGAGCCCCGCCTTGGCCAGGACGATGGCGTCCGCGTCTCCCGCCTGGAGTTTGGCCAGCCTGGTGTTGACGTTGCCCCTTATGAGGGTGTAGTCGAGGTCCGGTCTGGTGATCGCAAGCTGCGCTTTTCTCCTTAGACTGGAGGTCCCTACCACGGCCCCTGCCGGGAGTCCCTCAAGCCCCCCTTTATGGTTGGAGACGATTGCGTCCGAGGTAGATGCCCTGGGAAGTACCGCCACCAGTTCCAGTCCGTCGGGCAGAACGGAGGGAACGTCCTTGAGGCTGTGAACCGCTCCGTCTCCCTTGCCCTCCAAGATCGCTTCCTCCAGACATTTGACGAACGCTCCGTTTCCTCCGAAGGCGGATAGATGACAGTCCTGTTTTTCGTCGCCGCAGGTCGACATGGTCTTTATCTCCACCGGCAGTCCCGTTTTAGCCAGGGCTCTGGCGGCCTCCATGGTTTGAGCTCTGGCGAGGGCGCTCTTGCGGCTGAAAAGTATAGGTCTCTCCCTGTCGGACTCCATCCAACTCTGTATGTTCATCCGCAGGTCCGCCGATGCCGACGGCGACTTGCCGAAGCTGCCTACTCCTACGAGATTGGTCTCGGTACGGAACTGAGCCGCCAGAGACCAGTCTCCCAGTTCGCCAGCGCCGCAGCAGTCGACCAGACATCGCGCCTTCGATGCCATGGGAAGGATCTTTTCCGTGTCCTCCCTGGCAAGGGCGATCACCGCCAGCCTATGGGATAGAAAATCATCCGCCGTTACCTCCCGGGCGTGCCACTTTATCAGCCCCTTGGAGGCCAGGCTCTGAAGCCCGGACGTCGCGGTCGGGGATATCAATGTGACAGGAAAGTCGGCGCTCAGTATGGTTCTTACCTTTCTCTCACCGACGCAGCCGCCTCCTACCACCAGGATCGGTCCCACTCCGGAGTCCAACGATACCATCAGTGAAAATCTGCGGTTCACGATCTTTCCTCCTCCGAGAGAGCTCTCCATATCCTGGACGAATGAGGGCCGTTCATCTCCAGGACCGGGGATAATATGCCCTTAGCGACGCTCCAGGCCATCTGTCTTAGAACTTCCTCGGAGACGCCGATTTTTTGAGCGGTTCGAGCCGCCCTTTCATCGACTATATGGCCCACCCTCATCATGGCAAGCCGACGGTAGGTATCGGTCCTGACGGTTATCAGATCCGCCCACAGAGCCTGAGCGGCCTCCTCCGTCTCCTCCTCCAGTTTGCCGAGATGTCGACGGTAGTCGTCCAGAATCTCCAGGGTCCGGTCTCTGAGTTCGTCCACCGAGATCCTCTTGAGTTCCGGAACCTTTACCTGAGGAATCGCTCCCATGTCGATTATCCAGGGACGATTTTCCCCCTCTATCTCGGAGAGCAGCGGTTCTGGGGAGGACGTAGCGAATATCAACACGTCCGAGGTCTCGGTCAGATCCTTCCATCTCTCCCAGGATAGCCAGTCGGCTCCGGTCTCCTCCGCCAGGGATCTTCCGGTTTTTTCTGTTCTGTTCGATACGGAGAAGGGAAGTCCCATCGCCTTTAGCACCTTCGCCGTCTCGGTTCCCATGTCGCCGGCTCCTATCAGGGCTATCCTGGGGGAGGGCCAGGCCGGATGGTCCTTGATGGCTTGGGCCATAAGCCAGGGTATGGACGGAGCCCTTCCGGGATGATACTCGGTTCGGAGTATCCCGGCCAGGTTGAAGGATCTCTGAAATAGCCTGTTCAGTATCCTCCCGCAAAGGGGAGAATATCTATCGTATTCCTTCTTGACCTGGGATACCACGAAAGACTCCCCGCATGCCATGCTCTCCAATCCGAGAAGGACCCTCAGGAGATGTTCCACCACGTCTTTACCCGTCAATATATCGGCGCAGGAGGGAATTGAGTCCGAAGGGATCTCACTGCCTTCCGGGATAACCCCGTAGAGTTCGGTTCTGTTGCAGGTGTGGATGGGGAGCAGCTCCGAGATCGGCCCTCCGTCCAACATTAAGCGCAGGGTCTTTTCGTCCTCCCAGAGTCCCGCTCTGTCGGCCAATTTGCTGTTTTCGTAGTTGACGGAGAGACAGATGAGCCTCATAAAGAGGTCGCCTCGGATCCCTTTCGTCTCAGCAGAAGGATCGATAGGTAGTTTTCGCATGGGGACAGGGCGTCCTGTCCTATCGATATCTCCTCTTCAGGAAGCCCTGCCTTGACTATCCGGACCATCTCGTCCCATGGTCCGGTGGATTCCACCAGCCGGCGAAGTCCCTCTCCCAGCGCCGAAGGTTTGTAGATGGCGGCGCAGTCGGTATGTCTGAGGTTTTCCTGGAGATCGGAGAAGGAAGCCGTTCCGGGAAGTATCGACAGCCTTTCCTCTCCCATGGCGAGAAAACGACCTGCTCTGGAAGCCGCCAGACCGTGGGCGGATATTCCCGGTATAAGCTTAAGTTTCATGTCGGGGTCCAGCTTCTTCCACTGTCCGTACAGCCAAGCCACGGTCGCGTAGAGGGTCGAATCGCCTATTACCGGAAGGACCACGGTCTCGGCTTTTTCCCACAATGGCCTTATCTCCTCGAGTTGGGTCAGTATGGTCTCGTCTCTCTCGTCCTCTCGCCCCTTCATAGGGAAGACCAACGAAACCCAGTCGCGGTCCACGTGTTCCTTCACTATTCCGCCGGCTACGCTGTTTCCTCCCTCTTTCGATAGAGGAAGGAGGGCCAGGTCCGCCTTTTCTATCGCCTTTATAGCTCCCAAGGTCACGAGATCGGGATCCCCCGGTCCGACTCCTATCCCAATAAGGGTTCTTGTCATGTCCTTTTCTTCCTTTCAGAGTGGTATCCTCTCGTGTCCACCAGATAGCCCTTCCTGGCGACGGTAGCCTCGCCGGGAAGAAGAAGCAGCGTTCTCATGTCTATATCGGAGGACGTCAGCTCGGATAGGTCCATCACTTTTACGGACTCTCCGGGCCGTCCTACATCCCTCATGAGCCATACGGTTTGCCCTGTTCTGGTCGAGTAGGCTTTCTTTACTCCCTCGAGTTTTACGTCCAGATCCCTTCTGACAGGGTTGTACAGGGCAACGGTGAGCCCCGTGGATGCCGCTCCCGACAGGGCTCTTTCTATAGACTCCCAGGGCTGTAGATAGTCGGACAAAGAGAGCATTATAAGTCCGTTGGAGTAGGGGGCTCCTGCGGAGGCTCCGGCGAGCTGGGCGGCGGACAGCCCCGGTATAACCTCGACCGGCAGTTCCTCCGCCATGTTTCTGGCCAACCCTGCCATGCCGAAAAGAATGGGATCCCCTCCCGATACGAGGGATACCCGAAGTCCCTTCCTGGCCAGGGCCATGGCCGATGCCACTCTGGTCTCCTCCTCTCCCATTCCGTATCTCTCCACTTTCTTTCCCTTCAGCCATTCCTCCGGTAGCTGGTCGACGTAGAGCCGGTAGCCTACCACGGCGTCCGAGTCGTCTATCGCTTCCTTAGCCTGAAACGTCATGTACTTTCGATCCCCCGGGCCGGTACCCACGACATAGAGTCTTCCCTTGATCTTGGCCGGACGGTGCCCCAGTGCCACGGTGGTCCCCCGCTCGGCCGATCTCGGGCCTATAAGCCTTCCCGCCGAGGCGGCGCAGGGTTCCGCGACTCCGGGCAGGTCGAAATGGGTCGTGGCGGCGGAGGCGGAGAAATTCCCCTCGATCGATCTTATCTCCTCGTCCTCCAGCTTGGTCAAAGGTACTCCTAGCTCTTCCGCCAAAGAGAGGAGCCCCTTTTCACTCGATTTGACCGTCGAGGTCCTTATCTCGCCTAAGGAATCGATGGAATATCCCTGTTCGGAGAGGTGACGCAGCAGAGCCTCCTTCAGGATCTCTCTGTTCACTCCCTTTCTGCACCCCATACCGGCCACCAGCGACGGGGGTATCAGCTGTACCTGGTGGGATCCGAGGGAAAGAGCTCGGGGCGACACCAGTACGTCCGCCTCGTCGGGCTTTTCGCAGGGGAGGTATCCCTCCGGGAACGGAGGAGTCTCCTCTCCTTCGTCGATCCAGAAAAGCAGTTCCCGCCCGTCCAGAAGGGCTCCGTTCGTCTGGACCAGGGCCTTTCTTCCTTTGAGTTTCCATCCCCATCGAGAGCAGAGCAGATCCGGAGCGGCGACGTTCTTCCTGTCCGTGGAGGTCGTGGATACGAGATGGGCCCCCAGATTTGACGCCAGGGTTCGGGACAGGTTCGCCCCGCCTCCAAGGTGGGCTCCGGTGAGGGGCAGGACCAGCTCCCCGTCTTCCGTGACCACTATCACCGCCGGATCCGTCTCTTTATCCCTGAGCAACGGGGCGGTAACCCTGACTGCCACTCCGGTGGACCCTATCATCACCACGGCGTCCGATCCATGCCAGATTTCGGACAGAGATGCTTTCAGTTCGTCTCTCCTGGGAGTTATCAGTTTACCGTTCAAAGCCTCGGCGCATCTTTTCCCTACCGATTTCCCCCTGGCAGAGATCGCGAAGACCGTTATGTTCAAAGGGAACCCTCCCTGAATCGGTGAGAGAAACCGCTGTCGTAGAGCAGACTGGAGGTTTCTCCTGGGTCTAGGCATTTACCTATAACTATGAGAGCCTGGTGGTCTATTCCCCTTTCTCTCATAGCCTCGGCAAGCCAGGAGAGGTCGGAGCGAAGGATGATCTCGTCGTCCCAGGAGGCTCGGTAGACGCAGGCGGCGGGGGTCTCGGGATCGAGCCCCCCCTCTATCAGTTCGTCGGTGGCTTCCTTCACCTGCCCGGCCGTGAGAAAGAGCACTATGGTCGAGCCGTGAGCCGCCAGTTTGTCCAGCGACTCTCTCTCTGGAACGGGGGTCCTTCCCCCTCGTCTGGTGCATATCAGGGTCTGGGTCTCTCCCGGAACGGTGTACTGGATGCCCAAAGCGGCAGCAGTCGCCTGCAGGCTGCTTACGCCAGGTACGAATCGAACCTCGATCCCTCGTTCCTCCAACAGCCTTTTCTGTTCCGCCACAGCTCCGTAAAGGCTGGGGTCTCCGGTATGGAGTCGAACCACCGAAGATCCGGTCTCGGCGGAGACGGCCATGGCGGACACCTGTTCCTCCAACGACATGGAGGCCGAGTCCATGATTGTGCAGTCGTCCCTGCAGATCTCCAGAATCTCCGGGTTCACCAGGCTGCCGGCGTACACGACCAGATCCGCGGTCTTTAGAAGCTCGCTTCCCCTTACCGTTATTAGGTCCGGAGCGCCAGGTCCGGCCCCGACGAAATTCACCGTCTTGGCATTCTCTATCATAAGCAGTTCCCCTTCCGATCTCCCCACACTATGAAGGTGGGATTCAAGGCTTTCAGCATCCATCCCGCCTTGGTCCTCCGTCCCTCCGAGGGGGCCAGTTGCCACATGGAGGGCTCTATCGACAGGGACTCCAGGGCCTTTAGGGCCTCGTCCGCCGTAGAGGGCATGTTGGCCGTGACGATTATTCTTCCGTTCTCCTTGAGTTTGGATAGACCGGCTCGGATTATGGATGTAAGCCGTCCTCCGTGTCCTCCTATCGTCAGGCCGTCCAAGGGGGGGAAGGAGGTAAGATCCTCCGGCGCTTTTCCACAGATCAAAGTCACCCTGTCCGTTAAACCCATTTTAGACAGGTTCCTGGACGCCAGATCGAGAGCCCTTTCCGACGGGTCCAGAGAGAAGACCTTTCCAGGTCCCACCTGTCTTGCCAGCTCCGCCGTTATGCCTCCGCTTCCGGTTCCCACCTCTCCCAGGACGGATCCGTGGAGGGGTTGTAATAGAGACGTTACGATCGCCCTTATCGGGGCTTTTGTCAGAGGTATCGATGGCTCTCTGATGAATGAGTCGTCCGTAAAAGGGCCTATCATGACAGGGGCTCCAGAAGGACCAGGGTCAAAGAGGGCCAGGAAGCTCGATCCTCTTCGGACAGATCGGATAGTTTTGTCGATTCGACCCTCTCGTCGTCGGTCCCCAGGTTCGACATAGTCCAGCACTTTCTATCCGATGCCCCTATTTTTAGAAGTTTCGAGGCCACCTCCATCGGGTTGTTGAGCCCTCCGGTCAGGATAGCTATCGGGCCGGTCTCTTTTTGCAGTTCGTTCAATGATTCCAGAGGTCTTCCGTGGACGCTCACGAAGGTCCCATCCTGCCAGGATATTCCCAGTCTGGAGAAGGCCAGGGAGACCGAGCTCAGTCCCGGTATGATCTCGTATTGATCTTCCGGAAGGGATGCCGCCAGGGAGCTGCCCAGACTGAAGAAACAGGGATCTCCGGAGACCAGGACGGCCATCCTCTCGTTTCGACCTCTCTTCAAGATGATTTCAAGCGCCTCCGACGGAGATCCCGACAGGGCCACCGTTTTCTTGTCCGCCATATCGGAGAACATCTCCAGAAGTCTTGGGGATCCCAGGAGGGTGTTGGAGCCCTCTATTACCTTTAGGGCTATAGGAAGGAGGTAATCCCTGGATCCAGGCCCCACCCCTACGATGTGAATTTTTTCCATGATTTCCCCTCCATGACGTCTTCAGGCCAGGTGGACAGGATCGTTCCCTCCAGGTCGGTTAGGGCAGTGGCTATCTCCATTTCTCCCTTGAGGAACTCCGTCAGCCGTTCCTGAGATCGTCTGGATATGTGGCTGAAGGTTTCCTCAAGACCCTCTCGTATTATTATGGGAACCGCCGCCTCGGCCAGTTTGAGGTCCAATATCTCTCGAATCACAGATTGAGACGCCCCAGAGGCTCCGGCCCATGCCGCCACGGTCTCCAGTCTTCCGTCTCCCGATCTGTAGTTGGTGTCGAATATACCTGCGGCCAGCTTGGTAAGCTTGCCGATATGCCCTACGATGAGGGTTTTCTCTATCCCCTCGGCGATACATCGTTCAAGCGTGTAGCCCACCTTGTCTCCGGTCTTGACGATCTTCTCCGCCGGGATATCGAATCTCTCTTTCAGGAGTTTTTCCCCGATATACCCGAGAGGGAGGAACAGGGGGCCCTTTTCGACCTCTTTGGCTGCCACCCTGACGTAGACATCGATGGACGCCTCCCAGGCTGCGGTCGACTTGGGTTCCACTATGCCGGTGGTGCCTATGACCGAGATCCCTCCCTCGATTCCCAGTCTGGGGTTCCATGTCTTTTTAGCCAGATCCTCTCCGTCCGGTATGGAAACCGTCACCTCCAGTCCCTTGCCGTCAGGTGTCAGAGCGGAGAGGTCCCTTAGGATCATCTTTCTGGGAGTGGGGTTTATGGCAGGCTCTCCAGGAGGAATAGGCAGCCCTTCCTTTGTGACCTTGCCTACGCCCTTGCCCCCTATGATCGTCACGCCTGGAAGGTCCGATATCCTCACGGTGCAGCAGAACCTGTGTCCGTCCGTAACGTCAGGGTCGTCTCCGGATCTCTTGATCACGCAGCAGGAAGCCCATCCTTCTCCTATTGTGGCGTCCTCCACCGGGACCTCAAACTCCATCCCGTTTGGCAGTTCCACCGCCACGGTGTCCGTCGTCTCTCCGGTTACGGCCATATAGGCGGCCGCCTTGGCCGCGGCTTGGACCGACGTGCCCGAGGTGAACCCTCGTCTGAGCCCTCCGACGGACCCCAGAGATTCGAATCGGGCCGTCATGGTCTGAGGGCCAGTTTTATAAGGGCGTTCACTATCGCGGCTGCGACGGGACTTCCTCCCTTGGGCCCAGGGGCGGTTATGGACGGATAATCGAGCTCTATCAGTTCCTGATGAGACTCGGCGGCTCCGACGAAACCTATGGGCATTCCGATTACCAGAGCAGGGCTGGCTTCCTTCGCCTTTATCCTGTCTATGATCTCGAAGAGGGCGGTAGGGGCGTTGCCTATGGCGACGATGGCTCCTTCCATGTGGGGAAGTGCCTTCCTCATGGCCATCTGAGACCTGGTGGCGTTCGCAGTGTCTCTGGCCATCTCGGCCACTTCGGGGTCGTTCAGGAAGGTCAGTACCCTGCCTCCCATGCTCTCCAAGCCGTCTTTTCTTATTCCGGCCCGGACCATCTCGACGTCGGTTATAACCGGCGCTCCCGACCGAAGGGCGGATAACCCCGATTCTATAGCCCCTTCGTGGATGTACAGGCTCATGCCGAAATCCACGTCGGCCGTGGCGTGGGCCACCCTGGTGACTATGGCCAGCTCCTCCTCCGTTCCGTGGAACGGACCCATCTTTTCCTGGAGTATCCTGAAGCTCTTTGCCTCTATGTCGGCGGGAGCCATGAATCTCTGAGTCATTTTTTTCCTCCTAAATCTAAAAAGGCAGACCCTTGAGGGTCTGCCTTTTATCGGTCCGAACCTCGCGGAGCTTTCTGCCTTCGTCTTCTTCTCGCGATCTGGCTCCCCCCCTGCGGAGGCAGGAGGATACAGTGGCGGGTCCGCGCCGGATTTTCACCGGACTTTCCGAAAAGAGACGTCTACGTGTCTGTCTGAAAATGATAGGGCTTCGGCCCGGTTTGTCAAATGTCCTATGCCCTTTTTTCTTGCCATCTTAGAGCGGTTTCAAGAAAACTCTCCGGTATCGTCCTGTCGCTTCCGAAATGGATGTGGAGGTAGCTCGCCAGTACGTTGTTTTTTGCCAAGCCCTCCTCGGTGGTACTGTCTCCCTTGGAAAGCCTCAAGGCTATGGGAGCGTCGTCGGGCCCCTCGTAGGACGACCAGTGAAACACGTGACCGAGGATCCTTTTGCCCTTTGGTCCCAGCAATGTGTCAGTCAGGGTCTCTCCTTCGCAGTATCCCAGGGCCCTGAGCCTCTTGCCCATGGACATTCGGCCTGGAAAGACTCCCGCCATGGAGTGGACCTTACCCTCGGGGGTCTCTATGGCCTGCACCAGATACATCAGACCTCCGCACTCGGCGAGTATCGGCATTCCCTCCTCGGCCTTCTTTTTTACGTCCTCTCTCATGGACAGGTTCGTCTCCAGATCCGGTGCGAATAATTCCGGGAAGCCTCCTCCGATGTAGAGAGCCGATGCCTCTGGAGGTATCTTTTCGTCGTCTATCGGGCTGAAAGGCACTAGATTCGCCCCCATGTGAGTCAGTATGTCCAGGTTGTCCTGATAGTAGAAATGGAAGGCCTTGTCCATAGCCACAGCTATATCGATCCTCTTGGGAACTGAGGGGTAGGGGAACAGTTCGGATCGGTGGGATGGGAAGGGACGGGCTTTTCGGGCCAGAGACAGCAGGGCGTCTAAATCCACGTTATCCTCCACCAGCCCTGCCAGATGATCCAGATATGAGGGAAAATCCTCTCTCTCCCATGCTGGGACGAGTCCCAGATGTCTTTCCGGAAGAGCCAGGGCCTCGTCTCTGGGAAGATATCCCAGGACCTTCACTTCCGTAGTCGATTCTACCGCCTCTTTTACCATTTCGAAATGTCTCGGACTGCCTATCCTGTTGAAAATAACCCCCTTCACTGAGACATAGGGATCGAAGGACGCGAAACCTCGAACGACCGCGGCTGCGCTCCTGGCCATGGACCTGGCGTCCACCACCAGGACAACGGGAGTATCGCTTAATCTGGCCAGGCTTGCTGCGCTTCCCCTGTCGTCCACTCCCGTTGCTCCGTCGAAAAGTCCCATCACGCCCTCGACGATGGATATCTCCGATCCCTCCGATCCACGGTGGAAAAGCTCCAGCAAAGGGTCTTTCTCCAAAAGCATGGAGTCCAGGTTTCTGCACGGTCTTCCTGATGCTGCCGAGTGGAATCCCGGGTCGATATAATCCGGACCGGTTTTGAAGGTCTGAACCGAAACCCCCCTGGCCTTGAGGGCCGCGGCGATTCCCATGACAATCGTGGTCTTGCCTGTTCCGCTGTGAGTCCCGGCGATGACTATCCTCGGAGTGATCATTTCTCTATACCCTCTCTTGCCTGTACTCCCAAGCGATAATGGTGTTTGATCTCCACCATCTCGGTTACTACGTCGGCCCTGTCGATTATGGCCTGGGTCGCCCCTCTTCCCGTCATGACGAGTTCCACCGATTCCGGTTTCGACTCCATGAGGTCCAGCAGCTCCGACTCCTCTAGCAGGCCAGAAGACATCGCCACCAGTATCTCGTCGGCTACGACCAGATCGTAGCCGTCGTCGATCGCTTTTTTCAGTCGTGTCAGTCCCTCTTTCGCCGCCTCCCTGTCTCGCTCCGTCACGGGCGATCCGACCTTCCTCTCTATGCCGTAGGTCTCGGTGGCGACCTTGGACGAGATTTCTCGAAGGACTCTTATCTCGCCGGAGCGATCGCTCTTCAGAAATTGACCGACGTAGACCGAATATCCCGCCCCCAGGGCCCTTAGAGCCTGTCCTACGGCGGCGGTAGTCTTGCCCTTGCCGTCGCCGGTGTTGACCGATAGGTAACCTTTTTTCATGGTATATGGCTCCTTTCGCTTTTTCTCCTCCTCGTTTACACTTTCCTTTGGGAGGTGAGGTTATCGTGGAAGAATTAGAGTACGGTTCTCTGGAGTGGTGGCATCAGACCGTCAACATAGGGGTCCTACAGGAGATTCTGGATAGATTCGCCCAGATATTGAACTGTGGCGCGGTTCTCACTACGGCCTTGGGAGTTCCGATAACCACCCCCAGCAATTTTACAAGGTTTTGCCGTCTCATGCGGTCCACCGAGGAAGGTCGGAGATTGTGTTGGGAGAGCGATGCCGCCGGTGGAAGAGCTGGGCTGGAGCAGGGAAAGGTAAGAATATATCGCTGTCATGCGGGATTGATAGATATGGCCCTTCCGGTGGTAATAGAGGGCCGTCTGGCCGGGGTGGTGCTTTGCGGTCAGGTAAAGCTTAGACACTATACCCGTCAGGAGGTGGAGGAGCTTGCCGGAGTTGGTTGGCAGAATTTGTCCAATCGGGACGAATTGGTGGACCTGTTCATGGAGGCCCCGGTCGTCCCCAGGGAGGTCATAGACCAGGGAGGAGAGCTTATAAAGCTGGTCTCGTCTCATGTCGTAGAGCTATGCGAGCGCCGTCTGGCGGAGAAGAAATTGCTCGTAAAGGATCTGGTTCTCATGAGGGAGAAATGCGACAAGCAGTCTCTCGAGAGGAACCTGAAGATCAGTCAGATAAAGGCTCTCAGACATCAATTGAACCCCCACTTCATGTTCAATACCCTCAACGCTATAGTTCGCCTCGCCATGTTCGAGAATGCGCCTGAGACGGAGGCCTTGGCATACAGGTTTTCCCAGTATCTGAGGTATGTCTTGAGAAGACAGGCCAGAGAGGAGTTGGTTCCCCTTGCCGGGGAGGTGGAGTGCGTAGAACATTTCCTCTCTATAAACAAGATAAGGTTCAGCGATAGGTTCGATTTCGACCTCCACGTCGATCCCGGAACCAGGGACGTGAGGGTACCCTTCATGATATTGCAGCCTTTGGTCGAGAACGCCATAGTCCACGGAGTGGAACCCTCGACTGACCGATGCCACCTTTCCGTCGACGCTTCCATAGAAGAAGGTTCTCTTGTGGTCACCGTTTCCGACGACGGTGTAGGATTCGATTGTTCCAATTTCTCTCCCGGAGTCGGGGTATCTAACGTCATGGAAAGGCTGGATCTTCATTATGGAAAAGAGGGCTGTCTCCGTTGGTCCTCCTGTCCCGGCGATGGAAGTAGATTCGAGGTTACCATGCCTTTGAGACGAGGGGAGGAGATGACGGGATGACGGGAGATATCTTCAAGGTCCTGGTGGTGGAGGACGAGCCCCTTGAACGGAAGGCTCTGTCGATTCTTCTGGAGAGGATGAAGGACCCCCTCGAGATAAAATCGGTCGGAACCGCCCCCGAGTTCGAGGAACTCTGCGGGACCTGGGATCCCGACGTCGTCCTTCTCGACATACACATACCGGGGGGGGACGGTTTAAGCTCCCTCAAAAAGCTCAGGGAAGACGGTTTCCTCGGGGATGTCGTGTTGATCACGGCTTACGACGTGTTTCAATACGCTCAGAACGCCATGGGGCTGGGGGTCAAGTCCTTTTTGGTAAAACCCGTCACGGGGGAGCGTCTCCAGGAAGAGTTCGACAGGGTCTTGCGGGACGTCAGGGAGAGACGGCTCAGAACTCTGGAGATAGATCAGCTTAAGACCTTTATAAAGAACAACAGAGGCTCGTTGGCCCTTAGGATGATACAGGATCTGCTTCGTTCCGGTCAGGTAAGCGATGGAATGATGGACGTCATGGCCAGCCTTAGATTGCCCCCTTCCAGACCATGCCACCTTTTCGGGGTGATCTCCGTGGCGAGCGAGAGAGGGCTTGGAACCGATTCTCTCTTCCTGTGGGACGATTTCGACAAGGCTCTGGGAGACGAGGTAGTGACGGTCCCGTGGGACGGGTCTCTGTCCTTTTTTTTGGTGACCTTCGAGGAAGCGTTGTCGGACGTCGACCGTTGGCTTTCCCGTTTCCTCGAGGTCATACTTAGAAACGACGCGATGGCGAACGTGGCTTACGGAGGACTTATAGACCGACTGGAATCGATCCCCTCCGCCGTTACCAGGTTGGAGGAGGCCCTCGAGGAGAGCTTGCTGGAAGGGATGGGGAGGGCCGTCATGGTGGAGAACAGCGTGGACGACCCTCCTACGCCGGATTACGATTTCGATCTGGAGACCGTGCAGCAGCAGTCGGTGGAGGCTTTTCTGAACAATAGGCCGGATCTTCTCTCTTCCGTCAAGGAAAGCTTGGATGTGCTGATAAGCAACTCGTCCCCTTCGGATCTCAACATGGTCAAGTTCATGGTGACAGGTCTTTTGGGACAGGTATGTCACGTCTTGCTTCGGCTGAAATGTGATGCCGGAGCGGTGACAGGATGGAGCAGGCGGCAGATGCTTAATCTCATCTCGATACAGACTCCCATGGCTCTTACAAAAGCTCTTCCGGAGGCCTTCGATCAGGCCTGGACAGTGAGGGAATCCGCCAGCGATCCTACGGTCATAATGGTTCAGCAGGCGTTACACTACATAGAGGCCAACTACGACGACGTTACCCTTGAGAGGGTGGCCGACGCAGTACACGTCAGTCCCAGCTATCTGAGCAGGACCTTCAGACGGGTTCTTGGGGATCGTTTCGTCGACAAGGTGAAATCGGTGAGGATGGATCGAGCCAAGGCCCTCTTGTCCGACGGAGTCTCCGTCAGAGACGTGGCTATCTCGGTGGGGTACGGCAACATCGCCTATTTCAGCACAATCTTTAAGCAATCGACCGGGTGTAGCCCTAGCGATTACAGGAAAAAAAACTGAAAAGCAAACGATCTGCGAAAGCGTCGCCCTCAGAGGCGGCGCTTTCGTTTTTTTGATTACTTGTCGTCGCTTCAGAGAGACGAAGTCCCCCTCATCCCTCGTTCAGCTTCATCTCGTGGCTCTATCGGTCAAAAAGTCCGCTCTCTCTATGAATGCTTTCAACTTCTCCCTCATATAGCATCGTGTAGAAGATTAGTTTCAGCGAGTGTTCAGGAAGGAGGATGCCCAGTGTCCGAATCGGGCAAGTTACCCCGTTCCATTCAGGAGTTTGTGCCGGGAAAGCAGATCACTTTGGCCCACGTGGTCAGAAATCCCAGGTCCAACCTCTGCGATCGCATAGGAGTCGACAGAGGAGGAGCCCTGGGGTTGATGACCATAACTCCCGGGGAGGGCTCCATCATAGCGGCCGATGTCGCGTCGAAAGCGGCGGTCGTCGAGGTCGAGTTCGTGGACAGGTTCACCGGTTGCGTGATGATTTCCGGTGAGATATCGGCGGTCGAGAGTGCTCTATCCAGCGCCGTGTCGGTTCTCAGGGACTCCTTGGGATTCACTCCCGCCGAGGTCACGAGGACATGAGTCGACCATGGCGGGTCATGGTCATCGGTTCCGTCGATTCCGGCAAGTCCACCCTTTTAGGGGTCCTTTCCGATAGGGCTGTTAGGACTGTAAAGACCGAGTCCATCGATTTTTGCGGCGATTTCGTGGACACGCCAGGCGAGTTTCTGGATATCCCTCTTCACTACAACTCCCTGATATCCACATCCTCCAAGGCATCGGTCGTGCTGCTTTTGGTGGATCCCACCAGAAATTGTCCCCCTCCTCCGACGTTCTCGAGCGTGATATGCGCTCCTGTCTTGGGAGTCGTTACCAAGTCCGATCTGGCGTCTTCGGAGCAGATCGAAAAGGCTAAGAAATCGCTTTGTCGAAGCGGCGTGAGGGAAAGCTGCGTCATCTCCTCCGTAACAGGGGAGGGGATAGAGTTTTTGAAGTCCACGATGGAAAGGTATCGACCGACCTCTTAGAGGACGGAAAGCTAAAACAGGAGGTGTCATCGGAATGAATGCAGAAGCGTTGGGTATGGTCGAGACCAGAGGATTGGTAGGCGTTATAGAGGCTGCCGATGCCATGGTCAAGGCGGCTAACGTTCGTCTCGCCGGATACGAAAAGATAGGGTCGGGCTACGTGACCGTGATGGTGAGAGGCGATGTAGGGGCCGTCAAGGCTGCCGTCGACGCCGGAGCCGCGGCGGCCAAGCGGGTCGGAGAGGTCGTATCCGTTCACGTGATCCCCAGGCCTCATTCGGATACCGAGAGGATCCTGCCCAAGATAGAGGGCTAGCGATAACTGACTGATAGGAGGAGCAAAGGGATGGAACAGGACGTAATGAAGAAGGTTATGGACGAGGTTATGAAAAGGCTTGGAGAGGGTGCCGCTCCTGCCGCCGCTCCCGCTCAGGAGAGCAAGGCAGTCGAGGAGAGTTGCGGTTCGTTCTGCTCTCCCTCCGTGGGGGTCACCGAGTTCGTCGGTCTTGCAAGAGGGCACACCATCGGTCTGGTTATCGCAAACGTCGAGAGCTCCCTTCATGAAAAACTCGGGATCGATCCCAAGTACAGGTCTATCGGAATCATCTCCGACCGCATCGGGGCCGGACCTCAGATAATGGCGGCCGACGAGGCCGTAAAGGCCACCAACACCGAGATCGTCGCCCTCGAGCTATGCAGGGACACCGAGGGGGGCGCCGGACACGGATGCCTGATCCTTTTCGGGGCGGAGGACGTATCGGACGCCCGTAGGGCCGTCGAGGTCGCCCTGAAAGACCTGGATCGCACCTTCGGCGACGTCTACGGATGTGCGGCCGGTCACCTCGAGTTTCAGTATACCGCCAGGGCCAGCGACGCTCTCAACAAGGCGTTCGGAGCCCCTGTCGGAAGGGCCTTTGGTCTCATAGTAGGAGCTCCTGCCGGAATCGGCTTCGTGATGAGCGACACCGCTCTCAAGGCCGCCGAGGTCGAGCTTCTGGCCTACAGTTCTCCCGGCCAGGGCACCTGCTGGACCAACGAGTGCATCATCGCATTCACCGGGGACTCCGGTGCCGTCCGTCAGGCGATAATCGCCGCCAGAGAGATGGGACAGAAACTTCTCGGGGTTTTCGGAGAGGCACCTGCGACCGACACCACTCCCTACATTTGATGTCGGTCTTTAGCGACGGAGGTGACAGCGATGGCAGATAAAAGAAGCAAGAGATTCGAGATCCTGGAGAATCGCCCGGTTCACCAGGACGGATTCATCGGAGAGTGGGTGGACGTCGGCCTCATAGCCATGGACAGTCCCAACGACCCCAAGCCCTCTGTGGTGGTAAGAGACGGTCTGATAGTCGAGATGGACGGACGTCCCCGTAAGGAATTCGACATGATAGAGCAGTTCGTGGCGGACTATTGCATAGATCGGTCCGTCGCTCAGGAGGCCATGTCCAAGTCCTCTCTGGAGCTGGCCAGGATGTTGGTGGATATATCGGTCCCGACCAAGGAGGTCCGCAGGCTTTTCTCAGGGCTTACCCCTGCGAAGATGGCCGACGTTATCGGCCAGATGAACATCGTCGAGATAATGATGGCCATGCAGAAGATGAGGGCCCGTCAGACTCCGGGCAACCAGGCCCATATCACCAGCGCCACGGACAACCCCATTATGCTCTGTGCCGATGCGGCGGAGGGAGCCCTGAGAGGGTTCATGGAGGAGGAGACCACCGTGGCGGTAGCACGCTATGCGGCTCTCAACGCCATTTCCCTTCTGGTCGGATCCCAGACAGGACGTCCCGGCGTTCTCACCCAGGACGCTCTGGAAGAGGCCTTCGAGCTCCAGATCGGAATGCAGGGACTGACCAGCTATGCCGAGACCGTCTCGGTTTACGGCACGGAGAGCGTCTTCGTGGACGGAGACGATACCCCCTGGTCCAAGGCCTTCCTGGCCTCCGCCTACGCCAGTCGAGGAATAAAGATGCGTTTTACCAGCGGAACCGGCAGCGAGGTTCAGATGGGCGCGGCAGAGGGACGGAGCATGCTGTATCTGGAGGCCCGGTGCATCATGGTCACCAAGGGTGCCGGCGTTCAGGGACTTCAGAACGGATCGATATCCTGTATCGGGGTTCCCGGAGCCGTCCCCAGCGGTCTCAGGGCCGTGGCGGGAGAGAATCTCATAACCATGATATACGGTCTCGAGGTCGCTTCCGGAAACGACCAGACCTTCTCCCATTCGGACATGCGTCGTACCGCTAGAACAATTCCTCAGATGTTCTCCGGTGCGGATTTCATCTTCTCGGGGTATTCGGGCGTTCCCAACAAGGACAACATGTTCGCCGGATCCAACTGGGATATCGAGGACGTCGACGACTATCTCACCCTTCAGAGGGATTTCCGTGTCGACGGAGGTCTCAACCCCGTAACGGAGGACGAGGTCGTGGCCTGTCGCAACAAGGCTGCTAGAGCCCTTCAGGCGGTTTACGACGAGCTGGGATTCCCTGCCATCTCGGACGAGGAGATCGAGGCGGCCACCTACGGTCACTCCAGTTCGGACATGCCTCCCAGAAACATTCCCGAGGACCTCAAGGCAGCCGAGAGGGTCATGACCGAGATGATCAACGGCATCGATATCATAAAGGCCCTTTCCAAGAGAGGATTCCGAGAGGAAGCCGAGGCCCTGGTCAGGATGATGAAACAACACGTATCAGGAGACTATCTCCAGACCTCGGCCTGGGTCGATAGGGAAGGCGGCGTCTGGAGTGCCGTAAACGACCCGAACTCCTATCAGGGCCCCGGCACGGGATATTCCATGTCGGAGGAGCGTTGGAACCAGCTTAAGAACGTGCCCTGGGCCATAAGGGCCGAGGACGTTTAAGGAGGGACTTGGGAATGATAAACGAAGAACTGGTCCGTAAAGTCATAGCCGAGGTCCTGCAGGAGGTCGGTGCCTCGGAGAACGTGGGGGCTGCCTCCGTCGCGGCAAGGCAGTCCGTTACCGCCGTAAAGGCCGGAATATCCATGGAGATGACCGAAAAAGAGAGGGCTACCCGTGGAACAGATGCCAGAGAGGTGGTGGTGGCCATACCTCCCGCATTCGGAACCGAATTCGACGCTACCATCGTGGACGTCTCCCTGGCAGACGTGCTCCGTCAGGTCTTTGCCGGGATAGAGGAGCAGGGCCTTTCCTGGAGACTCGTCAGGGTCTATCACACCGCGGACGTGGCGTTCATAGCCCATCAGGCGGCGAAACTCTCCGGGTCGGGAGTCGGTATAGGGATCATATCCAGAGGTACGACCGTCATACATCAGAGAGATCTGGCCCCTCTCAACAACCTGGAGCTATTCCCTCAGTCTCCCCTATTGGATCTGGAGACCTTCAGAGCCATAGGCAGAAACGCCGGTATGTACGCCAAGGGAGAGCAGCCGGTACCGGTGGCTACTAAAAACGATCCTATGGCCAGGCCTAAATTCCAGGGAATAGCCGCACTGCTGCACAACAAGGAAGTCAAGGCACTGGATCGCTCCAAGTCTCCCATGGAGCTTCAGGTCCGATTCAGGTAGGGAGGGATGACAGTGGAGATCAACGAGAAGCTTATAGCCGAGATGGTCCGTCAGGTCCTACAGAGTGGAGGAAGCCAGGAAGACGGGGCGTCTAATTCGCCTCAGGAAACTTCCGTAAAAGACCGAAAGGCATTGTCCAAGGACGATTACCCTCTGGCGGTTAAAAGGCCGGAGCTTTTGGTCGGGCCCAGAGGCAAGGGGTTTGACGAGCTTACCCTGTCCAATATAGAGAGCGGAAATGTGGCCTTCGAGGACTTCAAGATAACCCCCGATGCCCTGGAATATCAGGCTCAGATAGCCGAGGACGACGGATGCCATCAGATAGCCGTCAACCTTAGAAGGGCCGCGGAGCTAACTAAGGTTCCAGATGCCAGGGTGTTGGAGATATACAACGCCATGAGACCTCATAGATCGACGAAGTCCGATCTTTTGGGAATAGCCGACGAGCTGGAGAAGAACTACGGTGCCATGGTATGTGCCGAGCTTCTTCGGGAGACCGCCGACGTATACGAACGCAGAAAGCTTCTCAAAGGCGATCTGCCTACCGAATAGAGGTAGATCATGGCGATCGTCGCTGGTATCGATATAGGGAACTCCACGACCGAGGTCGCCTTGGCGGAGGTGTCGGGAGACGGTAAGACCTTCCTAGCCTCCGCTCTGCATCCGACTACGGGACTCAAGGGAACGGTCCAGAACCTGAGAGGCATAAGGTTGGCCTTGGAAAAGGCCATTGAAGCCGCCGCTTGGGATAGAGGGGATTTCGGCAGGGTAGACCTGATTCGACTTAACGAGGCGGCTCCGGTCATAGGGGACGTCGCCATGGAGACGGTCACTGAGACTGTCATCACCGAGTCCACCATGATAGGTCATAACCCCTCGACTCCAGGAGGTCTCGGAATAGGCGTAGGGGTGACTGTGGCCTACGATGACCTGAGGAACCGAGCTAGCGGTGAATCGGTAGTCGTAGTCATCCCGGGTTCGGTCGATTTCGAGGCCGCATCGGAGACCGTAAACGAGGTCGTAGATAAAGGCTTGGATGTGAAAGCTCTGATATGTCAGAACGACGACGGGGTCCTGATATCCAACAGGCTGAGTCGGCCTCTCCCTATAGTGGACGAGGTCTCTGCGATAGACAAGATTCCTCTCGGTATGGACAGTTGCGTGGAGGTAGCCGGTCCCGGAAGGGTAATAGAGGTGCTTGCCAATCCCTACGACGTGGCCACCATATTCGGATTGTCTCCCGAAGAGACCAAGCAGATAGTTCCTGTGACCAGAGCTTTGGTGGGAAATCGATCCGCAGTGGTCATAAGGACCCCCATGGGAGAGGTGAAGGAAAGGTCTATCCCCGCCGGAGAGATATCCATAGATTCGCCTAACGGCAGAAAAAACGTGGACGTCGAGGCCGGGGCTGAGGCCATAATGAGCCTCCTCTCTGTCTGTCACCCTATTACGGATATCTTCGGTCAGCCTGGCAGCAACGTTGGAGGGATGATGGAGAGGGTCCGTACCACAATGGCGAAGTTGACCGGGCTTTCGATAGCGGAGATCCACATACAGGACCTTCTGGCCGTCGATACCATGGTCCCTCAAAAGGTCGTAGGAGGTCTGGCCGGAGAGTTTTCCCAGGAGAACGGGGTGGCTCTGGCAGTCATGGTTAAGACCGCCAAGCTCCCGATGCAGGCGGTCGCAGAGGCCGTATCGGAGGACATAGGGATAAAGGTCGAGATAGGCGGGGTAGAGGCCGACATGGCCATCAGAGGCGCCTTGACGACCCCCGGAACCGATCGCCCTATCGCCATCCTCGATCTCGGAGCCGGCAGTTCCGACGCCTCTTTTATGAAGTACGACGGGTCGGTCGAGCTGATTCATCTGGCAGGTGCGGGAAACATGGTCAACACCGTCATATGCAGCGAGTTGGGGATCGAAGATCCCGAGCTGGCCGAGTCGATAAAGAGATATCCGCTGTGCAAGGTGGAAAGCGCCTATCACGTCAGGCAAGAGGACGGTACGGTCCGCTTTTTCGATAGACCTCTTGCTCCGGACCTTTTCGGGAGGGTCGCTCTGGCTATATCGGACGAGATCCTACAGCCCATCCCCCTCAGAGTCTCCATGGAAAAGGTGCGGATGGCCAGGAGAAAGGCCAAGAAAGAGGTCTTCGTGATCAACGCCTTGAGGGCGTTGGAGCATGTGGCCCCCGCCGGAAACGTAAGGATGATAGATCACGTGGTCCTGGTGGGTGGGTCGGCCAAGGATTTCGAGATCCCCACCATGATAACCGATGCTCTGGCCAGATATGGAGTGGTCTCAGGCAGAGGTAACGTTCGAGGTTCGGAAGGTCCGAGAAACGCCGTCGCCACCGGGCTGGTCCTCTCATACGGAGGTACGTCATGATGTCCTGTTTGAGGATAGGCGATGACGACAGGCCCGCGATCCACCTTTACGTGTCTCCCGAGACGGAGGATTCCGCCGTCTCTCTGGTGGCGGCCGGAGCGGAAGAGGAAGGAATACCCCTCCGTTGGATCTTCGGAAAGGGATCGGCCTCGGATCTGGCCAAAGAGGGCAGCCTGTCCTCTCCTCTTCAGGTAGGAGCGGGGCTGGATTCTCAGGGAATAGCGGTGACCTTCGCCACCTACAGAGAGCGAAGAGCTTATCTGGAGGAGAGTTTCGAGGGGTTCGATCGGTCGCTGCTCCTTCGATGGCTGGGACAGGCCGCAGCCAGATTCGTGAAAAAAGAGCCTCTGCCGGAGTGGAGATGCAGGTCGAACCAGGAATCCGACCGATCATCCGGCGAGGATGGGATCGAAGCCATTGTGGCTCAGGTATTGAAGAGCCTTAAGAGGACGGAGGCGATGCACCGATGAACGAACCTAGAACGGCTATGGGTTTTATCGAAACCGTCGGTCTCGTTGCGGCCATCGCTGCGGCCGACGGGGCCCTTAAGAGCGCCAACGTGAAATTGATCGGTAGAGAGAATTCCAGAGGAGACGGTATGGTCACGGTGAAGATCGCCGGAGACGTCGGAGCGGTCAAGGCGGCCATATCGGCGGCGAAGGCCGCGGTAGAGCCCTTCGGAACTGTGGTGTCCGCTCAGATGATCCCTCGCCCCGCTGTCGGGTTCGGACCGGTGATGGCCTATAACGACGATACCAAATCGGCGGCGGACTGGCTCTTTGAGGTGGCTCCCGGTGAAACTACCGGTAAGGTCGCGACTGTCGATGGAACCCCCTCGATAGGGGAAAAAGACCGATGGGAGGCGGACATGGAAAACGCCTCTCGGGTAAGGACGAAGGAACGCAGAAAGGCGAGTAGCCGTAAAAAGTCGAGCTCCTCTAAAGAAGGGGTATCCAAGGAATCCCAACAGGGTAAACCCGGTGGAAGAAGACGCAGAAAAACCTCTTCCAACAAAGGAACGGCGAAGACCGATGTCCCCGATTCTATCGAAAATGGAACGGAAGAAAAGAAGGCAGAGATAAAAAAGGTCGAGGAATCGCCAAAGATGAAGGCTGATTCCGAGGGGAATTCCAAGACGGAAGTCGGTAAGTCTCGAAAAACGGAGAACGAGAAATTTCAGGATAAAACCTCCGACGACGCCTCCGGGCCCGTCGAAGGATAAATTCAAGAACGGGAGGATTAGTCATGGGACAGGAAGCATTGGGATTGATCGAAACTAGAGGTCTCGTAGCAGCCATAGAGGGAGCGGACGCGATGGTCAAGGCCGCCAACGTCGTCCTAATAGGCCAGAGGCTCAGCGGAGCCGGATTGGTGACCGTGATGGTGCGAGGCGACGTGGGAGCGGTAAAAGCCGCGGTGGATGCCGGTTGCGCCGCGGCGAGCAGAATCGGAGAGGTCGTCTCCACTCACGTGATCCCCAGGCCTCACATGGACACGGAGAAGATCCTTCCAGCCGGAGGAGTAGATATCCTCTCCGCATCGAACGACTAGGCGGTGATGTGCGATGGCGATTTCGAGAGAGCTGGTGGACAAAATAGTCAGCGAGATCCTCCAGAGCTTGCCCGAGTCGCGTGTCGAGCACGATCCGGCTCTCGTCGTGGCCGGGGTCAGCAATCGCCACGTTCATCTTTCTCGGAATGACGGCGATAGGCTTTTCGGTTCCGGTCATGAGCTTACTCCCATCAAGGATCTACGTCAGCCCGGACAGTTCGCCTGCAAGGAAACGGTTACCTTGGCCACAGCAGGAGGGGTTTTGGAATCGGTGCGTGTCCTTGGTCCCTACCGTAAGGCTACCCAGGTGGAGATCTCTGCGTCCGACGCCAGGCGGCTCAGGATAAAGGCTCCCCTGGTAAAAAGCGGATCCGATCTTCCCTGTGATCCCGTCACGTTAATTGGGCCCGCCGATTCCATGACGGTAGAAGTAGGGGTGGGCATAGCCTGGAGACACCTGCATCTCACTCCTCCCAGAGCGGCGGAACTATCCCTGAAGGACGGGCAGGAAGTGTCGGTGGAGGTGCCGGGAGACAGAGGGATCGTCTTCAGCCGTGTCTGGGTGAGGGTTGGCGATTCTATGGAGGTAGAGTTCCACGTGGACGTGGACGAAGCTAATTCCTGCGGTCTTTCCACCGGCGATATGGTCAGGGTACTCGGATCATGACCTCTTGGCTTACTCCCGAACTATCTCTTTGTGGACAGGTCTTTCGAGAAGGGGTTGCAGAAGGGAAACGACCATCCGGAAAGATCTGTCTCGGATTCGATCTGGGAACCACCAACATGGTACTGGTGGCCTTGGACGAGGAAGGCTTTCCAATAGGAGCGGTTATGGAGCCCTCTAAAGCCTCCGTCAGGGACGGGGTCGTGGTCGATTACCTCGAGGCGATCAGAGGGATGAAGGCCTGTCTCGACCGGCTTTCGAGAGAGATCCCCATCGACGAATCCGTTACGGTGGGAGCCGCCGCCTACCCTCCTGGGATATCCTCTAAAACCGCCAAGGTCTGCGCCAACGTGGTGGAGGCTTTGGGATTCGAGTGTGGAGGGCTGTACGAGGAGCCCTCCGCCGCGGCAGAGGCGTTGGGCATGTCCGACGGTGTGATCGTAGACATAGGCGGAGGGACCACCGGCATCTCCGTCGTGAGGGATGAAAAAGTGATCTTCTCCTCCGACGAACCTACTGGGGGTACCCATATGACACTTGTTTTGGCTGGAGCTCTGGGTATCGATTTCGACAGGGCAGAGGAGGAAAAGAGAAAAAACAGGAACAGATATGCCCCTCTTTTGAAACCCGTACTCGAGAAGATGGCTACCATCGTCAGGAACGGACTGAAGAGATGTCCCGAGTCGGACGGACTTCCGGTAGTCCTGGTAGGAGGGGGAGCCGACATCGTCGGAGTGGAGGACGTGATGAAACCGATAATAGGCCGTCCCGTATCCATGGCTCCCGAAACTCTTTTGGTTACGCCGCTGGGAATCGCTCGTTCTCTCTGGAGGAACCGTTATGGATCTAGATAAAACGGTCGACATGGTGTTGAAGAAGCTGTCGATCCCCAGAATAGGGGTTCTGTGGCATTCCAGATCCCGCTGGGAGGGCGATCGTGGCTTTGCGGACTGGGTCCATTATGTCGACGGAGGCCCTGGGCCTGCCGATCCCTGGTACGACCTGAATTCAATGGACAGGCCGGAAAACGAGGGGTATTCCCTCGACGGTCTGATGGTCCTATCGGCTCCGCCCTCTCTTTTGAGGGAGTTGGTGACCTTTCCCGAGACTTCCGGTGGGAGGCTCATAGCCGGATGTCTGGGAAGAAATCTGCCGGTGGTGCTGGACGTTACCTCCCTCAGGGGATGGAGTGCATGGCAGGGCCCCATGGGAGAGAGGCTGGCGAGGGCCATATCCGATTTGACCTGTTTGGGATGTTCTCTCGTCGGATGGGGATCCGACTCGGTAAAAGACTCCGGTCTTCCGGATAAGAGGGGCAAGGAAGTAGCTTTGTCCGATCCCGGCTGGTACAGCTGGTCCGAGATAGCTCCGTCGGTAAGGCCTGGAGCTGTCCTGCATTTGGGAAGCGGCGTTAAACTTACCGATCAGGCCAAGGAGAGGCTGTCCGCCATAGGAGTAACCCTGGAGGTGAGCCGACGTTGTTGAGCTACGAGCTTATAGTCAAACCGTCAGATACGGCCAGGAGGATGATGTTAAGACGGGTTCCGTCCAGCGAGAAGAAAAGGATAGAGACGGCTCGCTGGGGTGCTGTACTGCTTTTACAGGGACAGGTCGCAGAGCTCGTTGCCGCGGTAGACGACGGGGTCAAGAGGGCCCCAGTAGAGGCGGTGGAGATTTTGGGCAACTGTCCGCAACACATACAGACTGTCGCCCTTATCGGAGGGATTGCCGAGTGTCGTGCGTCCCTCGACGGATTGAAGGAAGGGGGACGGCTGAAATGAAGTTGGCCAGGGTCGTAGGCAACGTGGTAGCTACCAGAAAAGACGATCGACTTGTCGGACATAAGCTGCTGATAGTTCGTCTCCTCTCCCCCAGGGGGGACGGCGATCTAGGCCCTTCCGTTAAAGGAGAAAATTTTATGGTGGCGGTCGATATGGTCGGTGCCGGTATAGGAGAGGACGTTATAGTCTGTTCCGGCAGCTCTGCCGCTAAATCCTCCGGTGTTCCGGATGCCCCTATCGACGGCGCTATAGTCGGTATTGTCGATTCTGCCGACGTGGACCCAAGAGAGGTCGGTTAGGCGGATGGCCAGACTCTACACTGGAGGAGGGGACGGAGGCACTACGTCCTTATTGGACGGGACCAGGGTTCAAAAAGACGACCCCCGAATAGATCTCAACGGAACCCTCGACGAAGCTCAGGCAGCCATAGGAATGGCCAGGAGCATGGCTCCAGGGAGGTTCTTATCCGATATGGAGGATCTGGAACACACCCTTTTCCTCCTGATGGCCTACGTGGCTCGAGGAGACAGGGACATACCGTCGCTATCGGCCGATCTGTTTGAGAAAAAAATAGACGGACTCGAGAGCCTTTGGCCTCACGATAGATCTTTCGTCCGGCCGGGAAAGTCCCCTTCCGGCGCAGCGCTTCATCTGGCCCGCACCATAACCAGAAGGGCGGAGAGAGAGGCCCTGCCGCTGTTTCGTCGTCACCTGATCGACGAGGACTCGTACAGGCTGATAAACCGCCTGTCTGATTACATATTCGCTTTGGCCGTGGCATGCGACGAGGAATCCGTGGTCGAAGAGATCACCCGAAAGGTAATAAAGGAGTTGATAAGGATGTCCTGCAAAGAAGGCGAAGGTCGTCTCTCTCTAAAGACGGCTCTCGATCTTGTGTCAGCCGCGGAGGAGAAGGCGTCGCAGATTTCGGTTCCTATGGCTATCACCGTTTCGGACGAAAAGGGCCCTTTGGTCTTCAATAGGATGGACGGAGTTTTGCCGGTCAGCGTGGGATTAAGCGGCAAAAAGGCCAAGACTGCCCTGGGACTCCGTAAAACCACATCCGAGGTCTACGATCTGGTCCAGCCGGGAGCTCCGCTTTACGGTCTACAGTCCGATCCCGATCTGTGTTGTTTCGGCGGCGGTATCCCTTTGACCGATAAAGAGGGCAAGGTCGTCGGAGCCGTAGGGGTCAGCGGGGGATCCGTGGAAGAGGATATCGAGGTAGCGGAGGCTGCGGTGTCCCTTTGGAAAGAAAAGGAGGTTCGATGAAGCCGATGGATGAGAAGATGCTTCATGAACTCGTCTCTGCCGTAGTGAAAAGGATATCCTCCGAGGATGTAGTCAAGGATGGCGGATTTTCTCCGGCCTTCGAGAAGGTAGACGATGCCGTCGAGGTTTCCGTGAAAGCGCAGAGAAAGTGGCAGTTCGAATATTCACTGGACAAGAAGAAGTTCATTATAAACTCTCTCAAAGCGGACCTTCTCCCTCAGGTTGAGGAATTTTCTTCTCTGGCCTTGAAGGATACGGGCATGGGGAACCTGAAGGACAAGATAATGAAGAACCGTCTCGCCATAGAGAAGACCCCCGGTCCCGAGTTTATACGTACCTCCTGCACCACCGGGGACGAAGGACTGGTGTTGGAGGAGCACGCTCCATTCGGTGTGATAGCTTCGATAACTCCGTCCACCAATCCGACCGCCTCGGTCATAAACAACACGATCTGTATGCTCTCCGCCGGGAACAGCGTCGTGTTCGCTCCACATCCCGGAGCTGCCGAGAGCAGCATCGATATGGTCCAGCGAGTACACGATTCCTTGATATCCCACGGCGCTCCCGAGGGCATAATCACTGTGTTATCCCGCATCAGCATGGAGAACGTCGGAGCCCTCATGTCCCATCCTGCGGTTCGTCTGGTCTCGGCTACGGGAGGTCCCGGAGTCGTCAACGCAGCCCTTTCCTCCGGGAAGCCCGCCATAGGAGCCGGTCCTGGAAACCCCCCGGTGGTGGTGGACGAAACCGCTCACGTGGAACAGGCCGCCAAGGATATAGTGGCGGGGTGTTCCTTCGACAACAACCTCCCCTGCACATCCGAGAAGGCTCTGATAGTGGTCAACTGCGTCGCCGATCAGCTTAAGAGAAAGATGCTGGAGGAGGGAGCCTTCGAGCTCAAGGATCCGGCAAAGATACAGGCTCTCAAAGAGGCGACCCTCAACGAAAAACGAACCGATCCAAACAGAGATTTCGTCGGCAAAGACGCGGTGTGGATCTTGGAGAGGATCGGCATAAAGGCGCCCGGGAACGTCAGACTCATCCTCGTGGAATGCGAGCTGGACGACCCCATAATCCAGGTCGAGATGCTGATGCCCGTCCTCGGTATGGTGAGGGTCCCCGATTTCGATGCGGCTCTCGAGGCTGCCATAAAGACGGAGCACGGTTTCAGGCATTCCGCCCTGATCCACAGCACCAACGTCGATCACATGAGCGTTATGGCCAAGGTCATGGAGACCACTATGTTCACGAAGAACGGTCCTTCTTTCTCTACCTTGGGGTTCGGAGGCGAGTGTCCCACTGCATTCACCATAGCCACCACCACCGGCCAGGGACCGACCACCCCCCTTTCGTTCTGTAGACTGCGCAGGTGTAACCTCCACGGTTCGTTCAGGATCGTCTGATCGGATGTGCCTCGAATGATTGCCCCCGATCTGCTGAATAAGGTCCTTGCTGCCGGGGTCGTGGGAGCCGGAGGTGCCGGTTTCCCCACTCACGTCAAGCTCTCAGCCGACGGCGTACATACGTATCTGGTAAACGGAGCGGAATGCGAGCCGCTGTTGAGAAACAACATGGTCCTATTCGACGAAAAGACCCCCTTTCTCGTCGAAACCGCCTATAAGGTCGGAGCGATCCTCGGCGCAGAAAAGGTTCTTTTCTGCGTGAAGAGAAAACATGTCTCCCAGATAGACAAACTCAGGCTGGCCGGGGCCGATGTTTTCGAGATGGACGATTATTATCCGGCGGGCGACGAGATAATCCTGATTCAGGAGGCCACGGGATTGACAGTTCCAGAAGGAGGCCTTCCCCTTCAGGTCGGAGTGGTGGTCAACAACGTGGAGACCCTGTACAACCTGGGGCGGGCCATGGAAGACGCTCCTGTTATCAGGACCTGGGTTACCGTCGGAGGTGCCGTCGCCAATCCCGGGGTCTGGTCGGTTCCGATAGGCACTATAGCGTCGGAGCTTGTTGCCCTGGCCGGTGGGGAGACCATCCCTAATCCGGTCTACGTGGACGGGGGACCTATGACGGGAACCTACAGAGAGTCGGCGGAATTCTCTTTAGGCAAGAGATCCAACGGGATATTGGTCATCCCATCCGACTCGGCATTGGTCCGCTACGAGACCATGCCGGTGGAGACCATAATCCGTCAGGCTCGTTACGCCTGTTGCCAATGTACCCAATGTACCATGGTTTGTTCCAGACACCTGATAGGTTACGAGCTGGAACCTCACAAGGTGATGAGGGCCATGGCTTATCCGGAGCAGAGGACCCCGGAGATACTGAAGATGGCTATGCTCTGTTCCGATTGCAACCTGTGCAGCGGCCTTCACGGCTGTCCTATGCAGTTGAGCCCCAGAAGGGTGAATCAACTTTTGAAGGCTTCTTTCAGGGAGAAAAAGGTCAAGTTCTCCTTTGACAAAGCCCTGGATGGACCTGACGAAAACAGACCGTATCGACTGCTACCGAGCAAGCGGCTGGTAAGGCGTATAGGACTTACCGGATGGGATGTAGATTGTCCCTTTATGGGCGAATACGCTCCTCTCCGTGTGGATATAGCGATGGGGCAGCATATAGGGGCTCCCTGTATCCCGATCGTCCAGGTAGGACAGGAGGTCTCGGAGGGGCAGACCATCGGCGTCGTGCCGGAAGGAGCGTTAGGGGCGCCGGTTCATTCGTCGGTAAACGGATCCGTGGAATCGGTTAGCGATAGCTCGGTGGTCATAAAAGCCAGGAAGGGGTGATGAGTTTGGTTTTCCGTGCCATTGGGGCCATCGAATTGATAAGCGTGGCGAAGGGTTTTTCTGTAGCTGACGGTATGGTCAAAGCGGCCGACGTTAAGCTTCTGGCCGCCAGAACATTATGTCCTGGAAAGTTTATCGTCATAGTCGCCGGTCAGGTTGGGGCGGTCTCAAGTTCATTGGAGATGGGACTGTCGATCGGAGGCGAGACAGTTTCCGATTTCACGTCCATACCGAACGTCCATCCTGCAGTATTTCCGGCTCTTATGTGTTCTACCGAGTTGGATACGATGAAAGATCTGGGCGTGGTGGAGACCATGTCCGCCACTTCGGCGATAGAGGCCGCCGACGCCGCGGCCAAGGCGTCCAAGGTCAGCTTGATAGAGATAAGGATCGGTCAGGGAATGGGAGCCAAGGCTTTTCTGTCCTTTTCAGGAGAGATCTCCGACGTTCGTTCCGCCTTGAAGTCTGCCAGATCCGTTGTGGAGGACAGAGGACTCTTGGTAGATGCGGTCGTCATAAGCGCCCCTGACAGGCAATTGAAAGACGCGATAAGGTAAGGCTTTTATCCCTTCTACGATATGTAAAAAAGACGATATATAGGGAGGTTCGACTGTGAACAATCTATTCGGCGAGTTTTTGGGAACGTTGGTCTTATGCGCTTTCGGTAACGGAATATGTGCCTGCTGTCTTCTGAATAAATCCAAGGGACAAAACGCAGGGTGGTTGATGATCAATATCGGATGGGGAATCGCCGTCACCATGGGGGTGTTTACCGCCATCGCCTGCGGAGCTCCTCAGGCGGATATCAATCCTGCGGTGACTCTCACTAAGCTGATGGGAGGAGTATATACTCTGCCTCACGCTTTGATAACCATGTCCGTTCAGATTGCCGGAGGTTTTTGCGGCGCGGTTGTAGCCTGGCTATGTTACCTCGGGCACTGGGAGGCAACGGACGACAAGGGGATAAAACTCGGCGTATTCGCGACTGGTCCCGCTATACGCAATACACCTGCCAACCTTATAACCGAGATAATAGGGACCATGGCTCTTATCGTGCTGATAATGGTGATTTTTTCCGTTCCCGTCGGAGGCTCAGCCGGTCTCGTATCTGGATTTGGCCCTTTCTTGGTGGGTTTTCTGGTCTTGGCTATAGGGACGGCTTTCGGAGGACCTACCGGCTATGCGATCAATCCCGCCCGCGATCTGGGACCTCGAATCGCCCATGCCGTACTCCCGATAGCCGGAAAAGGCGGATCGGACTGGGGCTATTCCTGGATTCCCATAGTTGGTCCCTTCATAGGAGCAGGGCTTTCCTATGCGATCGTTAAGGCCATAGGGGTAGCTTTCGTAGGATAGGATGTCTTACAGCCCTGGATATCGGGCTACAGTATATTGTATAATTAGATCGTTCGAAAGATAACGAGGGGAGGTAGTTTAAGTGCAGAAAATACTTATCGCTCCCGGCAGGTACGTCCAGGGAGCCGGCGCTTGCTCGCAGTCCGGTGCTCAGGTGGCAAAGCTTGGAAAAAAGGCTTTGGTCATAGGGGGCAAGAGAGGACTAGGGGCAGTCGAGAAGACCATGAAGGAGAGTTTCGAGGCCAACGGAGTGGCTTTCATCAAGGAGTCCTTCGGTGGAGAGTGTTGTTTCAAGGAAATCGACAGGGTAGCTTCTGTAGCCAAGGATAAAGGTGCCGATTTCATCGTCAGCGTGGGAGGCGGCAAGGCCCACGATACGGGTAAGATGGCCGCTTTCAAGCTGGGGATCCCTGTTGTGGTGGTTCCCACCATAGCGGCTACCGATGCTCCATGCAGCGCTCTCTCCGTGGTATATTCCGAGGAAGGCGTCTTCGAGAGTTACGAGTTTCCTCCCAGTCCCGATATGGTCATAGTCGATACGGAGATAGTGGCTAAAGCTCCGACCCGTCTTCTGGTATCCGGAATGGGAGACGCTCTGGCCACGTGGTTCGAGGCCGAGGCCTGTTACAAGACCAGAGCTTCCAATATGCCAGGAGGAGCCGCTACGGAGGCGGCCATGGCTCTGGCCAGGCTCTGTTACGATCAGTTGCTTGAGTATGGCTACGAGGCCAAACTGGCCTGCGATGCCGATGTCGTGACGCCAGCCTTGGAACGAATCGTCGAGGCCAACACCCTGCTTTCCGGTATGGGGTTCGAGAGCGGAGGGCTGGCGGCGGCTCACGCTATCCATAACGGAATGACTGCGATAGAGGAGATGCACCAGATGTATCACGGAGAGAAGGTCGCCTTCGGAACCCTCACCCAGCTGGTCCTTCAGGATTCCCCCAGAGAGACTCTGGAGGACGTGCTGGATTTCTGCACCTCCGTGGGGCTTCCGATCACTCTGGCCCAGCTTGGCTTGAAGGACCCCACTCCCGAAAAGATAATGGCGGCTGCCGAGATGGCTACTGCCGAAGGGGAGACGATACACAACCAACCCTGCAAGGTTACCGCATCCGATGTCGCCAACGCCATGATGGCCGCCGATGCCCTTGGGCGCAGCTGGCTTGCCCTGGATAAATCCTGACCCCAACCCCCTCGGGGTACGACCACATATCCTGATATGGAAGAGGGGGCGCGGGGTTAGCAGCGGGG
>NZ_JAKGUE010000011.1 GCF_021568795.1 Dethiosulfovibrio faecalis | reverse complement strand
TGCCGAACCCGGCAGTTAAGCCCTCCAGCGCCGATGGTACTGCGATTCGCTTCGTGGGAGAGTAGGTCGCTGCCAAGAGTCTTTTCTATTTTTTCTACTCCCAGCCCCGATCATCCTTCGATGGTCGGGGCTGAATGCGTTTTTATGATTTATGACAGGGTCTTGTGAAATCCCTTGCCCGCGGCGGTCAGCGATACCAGGGCCAGAGCGGTCTGGGCCGATATCTGAGGGATCAGGTCCGCTAGCCCTACTCCCTTGGAGAGGATAGCCTGCATTATCTCCAGATACCATCTGAGAGGGTTCAAAGCTGTGAGCCACTGGACAGGAATGGGCATATTCCGGACAGGGAAGACGAATCCGCTTAGCAGTATGGCCGGCATGAGGAAGAAGAACGCCGTCAGGAGGGCCTGTTGCTGGGTGGTGGCGCTTACGCTTATCAGAAGGGCGCAGCCCAGATTCCCCGCTAGGAAAATCGCGGTGAGAGCGTAGAGCAGCGGCAGGCTTCCCCTAAAGGGGACGTCGAATACTATGAGGGCTATGACGAGCATGGCGGTCATTATCAGGTAGGCCATTGCCATGTAGGGCAGGGTCTTGCCCAGTATGAACTCGATCCCCCTTATGGGAGTGACCATTATCTGTTCTATCGTTCCGATCTCCTTTTCTCTTACGATCGAAACCCCGGCGACCAGTAAGCTCTGTAGGGTCAACATCATGGCTATTAGCCCAGGGACGTAGTATCTTTCGCTGTCCAGGTTTGAGTTGAACCAGTTTCTCAGCCTGAGATCCACCGCTCCTGCCATCGAGTCCGGAGAGACAAGCTCCTCGTTCAGCCCTCTTATCACCGCCGAGGCCGCGCTCAGTATGGTTCCGGAGTCTAGGGAGTAGGTTCCGTCCAGCAGTATCTGGATGGAGGCTCCCCGTCTGGATAGAATATCCGCCTCGAATCCTCGGGGTATCCAGAGCGCCGCCCTGGTGTCTCCACGATCCATGAGGTCTTTCAGGTTTTCCGGAGAAGAGACGTACCATCCCAGAGAGAAATGACGTCCCGCCACGAAGCTTCTGATAACCTTACGTGAGGACGGCGTCCTGTCCAGGTCCAGCACCACCAGCTTGGCCTGGCGGAGATCGGTGGTCATGGCGAAGGACATCACCAGCATCATCATCACCGGCATGGCGAACACAAGAAGCCTCATCCTCTTATCCCTTACGATCTGAAGCCCTTCCTTGACGAGCATCCTTTCGAGTCTCTTCCACATATCAATCCACCTTCATCCTCATGGCCTTAGCCGTCAAAGCCGCCATCAGAGTGCCGTACAGGGCCAGAAAGGCCAGGTCCAGCCACAACACCGAAAGGCCCACTCCTTTCAGATATATTCCCCGAAGTATGGAGATGAAGTATCTTCCCGGGACCACGTAGGTCAACCACCTAAGAGGCATGGGCATATCCGCTATGGAGAAGACGTAACCGCTCATGAGCAGTGTCGGAACGTAGCTGGCCATGACGGCCACCTGGCTTGCCAGAAGCTGGGACCTCAGTCTGGCGCTCTGTTGTAGTCCGAATAGGAGCGATCCCAGCAGGAAAACCGTACCGGCGGCGAAGAGCAGGGCTGGGTTGCCTCTGAGTGGAACCCCGAAGAGCCAACGTCCCGCCGCGACCGACAGGGCGATGTCTCCCAGTCCTATGACCAGATAGGGTACTAGCTTGGCGGTCAGTAGCTCTCCCTTCCTGATCGGGGTGCTTATGAGCTGTTCCATGGTGCCTGTCTCCCACTCCTTCGCTATGGTGGTGCTGGCTAGAAGGGCAGCTATGACCACCATCACTATGGCTATCACCCCCGGGACCAGGGTCCAGGTGCTCTCCATGGTCTCGTTGAACCAGCTTCGACTGGTCAAGGAGATCGGAGCCCTGAAGGATGGGGTGATTTCCGGGGAGAAAGCCATCGCCAGGGCCGACACGTAGCCCGACGCCATTCTGGCTGTCGTGGCGTCCGATCCGTCAACCACCGCCTGGAATCGGGCGGTTCGTCTGGACAGAGCCGCCTCGGAGAAGTCCGCCGGTATGGCCAGTCCGACAAGAGCCTCTCCCCTGTCGATGACAGTTTCCAGGTCCTTTAGGCTTTTCACTTGGAGGACCACGTCGAAGTAGGGCGATCCGTCGAAGAGGGAGATGAGCTCCCTGCTTTGGGGGCTGCCGTCGTCGTCCCAGATCACCGTCGGGACGTCCTTAAGGTCCATCTTCAGGGCGTAGCCGAACAGCAGTATCAGTATCACAGGCATGGCCACGGCCAGGGCGAGGCTTCTGGGGTCCCGGGCGAGGTGTATGAACTCCTTTTTTATCAGTGCGGACAGCCTTTGGAGATTCAACTTTTCTCGCCTCCCTCCACCAGCTCTACGAAGGCTTCCTCCATAGAGGACGTTTCTGTCCGTCTTTTCAGCTCTCCCGGGGTTCCCAGTGCTATCATGTCTCCCCGAAAGATCATGGCCAGTCGGTTGCAGTATTCCGCTTCCTCCATGTAGTGGGTTGTGACGAACACCGTTATCCCCCTGTCGCTCATGTCGTTTATAAGCTCCCAGAAGGTCCGTCGGCTCACGGGATCCACCCCGCTGGTGGGCTCGTCGAGAAACACTATCGGAGGCTCGTGAAGCACGGCGCAGGCCAGAGCCAGCTTCTGTCTCCATCCCCCGGTGAGGGATCCTGCCATGTCGCCTCTCCTGCGGGACAGGTCTGCCATGTCGAGGGCCCATTCCTTTCTCGCCGTCAGTCTGGAGTCGTCCAGGCCGTAGATCCCGCCGTAGAAGTTCAGGTTTTCCTCCACGGTCAGATCCTCGTAGAGGGAGAATTTCTGGCTCATGTAGCCGATCCTCCGCTTGACCGACTCTGGGTCTTTTTCGACGTCCACCTCCGCCACCACCGCCTGTCCCGAGCTGGGGGAAAGCAGGCCGCAGAGCATCCTTATGGTGGTGCTTTTGCCCGCTCCGTTGGGGCCGAGAAAACCGAAAATCTCCCCCTGAGGAACCTCGAAGGACAGGTCGTTTACGGCGGTGAAGTCTCCGAAGGTCTTGGTGAGGTTCTTGGCCGTTACCGCCGTTCCGTCCTTGAAGGTGCGTATCTCCCCCGGAGGTGCCGTCGCCCTCTTCCCTCGGGCCTCGGAGACCGCCGACACGAAGACGTCCTCCAGCGATGGAATCGTCTCCTCCACCGCACCGTGAGGTATAGAGGCCGTTCGCAGGATGGCCTCTATCTCCGAGGAGGCGACGTCGTCGGGACACTCCAGGTGTATCGAGTCGCCGAAGGGGGTGGGGTGCCAGTAGTCCCTGGTCCTGAGGGCCTCTGCCGCTTTTCTCGGTGTCCTGGTGGTGAAGGAGTACAGCTTGCCGGACATGAGGGACCTCACCTGCTCCAGGGTTCCCTGTCCTAGAAATCTCCCTTTGTCCATCAGGGCGATCCTGTGGCATCGCTCCGCCTCGTCCATATAGGCCGTGGTTACCACCGTGGCGACCCCCCGGTCCGACAGGCCGAAGAGCATGCGCCAGAAATCCCTTCTGCTTACCGGATCCACCCCGTTGGTAGGCTCGTCCAGGAGGAGAACCTTAGGGGTGTGGATCAGGGCGCAGACCAGCTGAAGCTTCTGTTTCATCCCTCCCGACAGGGCGCCCGCACGCCTCTTCTTGAAGGGGTCCATGTAGCTGAAGCGAAGCAGCTCGTCTATTCTTTCGGATCTACCTTTTTTGGGCAGACCGTAGAGGTCGGCGTAGAGGCCGACGTTTTCCTCCACCGTCAGGTCCGGATAGAGGCCGAACCTCTGGCTCATGTAGGCTATTCGGTCCTTGACTCGGTCCGGTTCCTCCGACACGTCAAGGCCGTCGATCCTGGCGGAGCCTCCTGTTCCGTCCAGCACGGTGGCCAGTATTCGAAGCACCGTGGTCTTTCCGGCTCCGTCCGGGCCGACTATGCCGAAGATCTCCCCCGGGTCTACAGAGAAGGACAGACGGTCCACCGCACGGAGGTTCCCGAAAGACCTCTCCAGGTCATGGACCTCGACGAGGGCGGTCATCTCGGGGTTATCCTCACCGTAACGGGCATGCCTATCTTTAGAACTCCGTCGTCGTTGTCGACCCGGACCTTTATGCGGTACATCAGGTTGACCCGTTCTTTCCTGGTCTCCACCGTCTTGGGGGTGAACTCCGCCTGAGAGGATATGTATGTCACCTTGCCCTCGATCCTGCGGTCCAGTCCGTCCACCTCCACCAAGGCGCTCTGTCCGAGGGCTATGTGGGGCAGGTCGGTCTCCATTACGAAGCACCTTATCCATGGTCGGTCCAGCCTGGCAAGGGAGAAGGCCGGTGTTCCGGGGGAGACGTTCTCTCCCTCTTCCGAGGCCTTCACCAGCACCGTTCCGTCGAAGGGGGCCCTTAGCTCGGCGTATTCCAATTTCAGAGCGGCCATGTCGGTTCTGGCCTTGGCCGCTCTCAGTCTGGCTCTGGCCTGGGTCTTGATCTCCTCTCTCGGACCGGCCGTTACGAGGTCGTAGCGGGCCTGGGCTCCCTGAAGGGCGGCGTAAGCCTGTAGTACGTCCTCCCTGCGACTTCCCTCCTTCAGAAGGCTCAGCTGTTGGGAGGCGGCCGACACCGATGCCCTCGCCTCGTGGAGTTTTTCCTGGGCGTTGCGGTATGCCGTCCTGTAGGATTCGTACTCCCTCTGGCCTATGGATCCCGATTTATAGAGGTTTCCGAACCTCTCGTCGTCTGCCTTGGCCATCTCCAAAGTGGCCTCGGCGGACCGTCTGGCGGCGACGGCCTGGTTAAGCCTGGCCTGAGCCTCGGCTATCTGCTGGACCCTGGAGCCTCCCTCCATCTCGGCCAAGGCCGCCTTGGCCTTCTGGACGTCGGCGCTGGCAGCGGCTATCTCCTCCGGGCGGCTGCCTTCCTCCATCTCCTCCAGGTTCGCCGCCGCCATAATCTGTTCTGCTATTGCAGTCTCCAGCGCCAGCTTCAGATCTTCGGTGTCCAGTTTCGCCAGGACCTCCCCTTTTTTTACCCGGTCTCCCTCGTCGACGCGGACGGTCTTTACATATCCTCCTACACGAAAGCTGAGGGTCGACGTGGTGGCCTCCACCGTTCCGGAGAGGGAGATGGTCCCGTTTCCGCTTTTTCCCAGGGTCCAGGACGCAGCTGCCGCTATCGTAAGGGCCGCTCCTACCGCGGCGATTCCTATGAAAGCCCTTTTTTTATCCATCGATCTTCCCTCCCTTACGGATCGCCTTTATACCCGCCAGGGCGAAGGTCGCGGCGTGGCGGGCGAGGGTGTCCATGTCTATATCCCTGGCCTCTCCGGCCAGGCCGATGGCCTTTATTGTGTCGCTGAAAAATATCATGTAGAAGCACTGACTCACCGAGCTCATGACGCAAAGCAGCACCTGCCGTCTCGTGGCATCGTCTCCCAAAAGCTCCGCCACGGTGGACATTAGTATGTCCCTTTGGGGGTAGACGTGTTCGACCATGAGTTCCGTCATTATCGGCGAGGGATGGAGCAGTTCCCGTGAAAGCAGGGCTATTCTGCCCTCGTTGCCGGGGATTCGAGCCTCTCCGACGAGCCGATTGACGTAGGCTCTCAGGAAAAAGGCCAGCCTTTCCTCGGCGGAGTGGTCTCCCGGCGGCACAGCCGGATGTCTCTCTATGATGGTGGTGAGTATGTTCTCCAGGAGGGCCCGGTACAGCATCTCCTTGCTCCCGAAGTGGTAGTTTACCGACGCAAGGTTTACCTCGGCCAGTGAACATATCTCCCTTATCGTGGCCTCGTTGTAGCTTTTCTCCCCGAAAACTATCCCTGCGGCGTCGAGGATCTTCTGCTTGGTCGTCTTTATCCCTGTCATGTCGAGTCTCCTTTTCAAACATGCGTTTAAATCGTTTGTTTTATTCTATGACCCTGACGGCTGTTCGTCAACTGGTACTAGAGGTAAGACCCTGCCTTAGCCTCGTTGTTTTTCTTGACAGGCTAGATCTTACATAGTAAGGTTTGTCTAATTTAGTTCGTTAGACATGCAATGACTTTCGTCGCTTGACGAGGTTTAAGACGGTCAAGAAAGGGTAGATTAAGATGCTGAAGAGAATTATAGGTGTCATGTGCGCGGTTACCATGGTTTTTCTAATGGTCGCTTCTGGATACTCCGAGGAGAAAGGGACTTTTTTAATAACCGTAGGGACTCCTAAGGCCCCTCCTGCATTGCCGTTGCTCTACATGATGGAAAACAATACTCTAGGCGACGAAGTAAGGATCAAGTTAGATTTTTGGAGTGAGGCCGAGACCTTAATAGCCATGGTGCAGGATAAAAAGCATCACTTTCTGGCTTTCCCTCTGACCGTTATGTCCAAGCTCTACAACAAGGGGTTGGATGTAAGGCTTCTGAACGTGAACACATGGGGCGTCACCTATTTTATAACCACGGACCGAGAGTTTAGAAGCTGGAGTGATCTCAGAGGTAAGGATGTCTACGTGAACCTCAAGAGCTCTCCTCCCGATGTCTTTACCCGGTGTTTTTTGGAAGAGGCGGGGCTCGATCCCGAAAAGGACGTAAATATCGTTTACGCTTCCATGCCCGAGGTAGCTGCTATGATCGCCTCGGGCAGGGCGGAATACGCAACTCTGATCGAGCCCATGGCCACCAAGGTTCTTATGTCCAATCCGAAAGCCCGGGTAGGCGCGAGCTTCGAGGAGGAGTGGCGACGTATTAACAAGAACGATTCCAGAATTCCCAATGCGGGGATGGGAGTTATGGGAGATTTCGCGAAAAAAAACCCCGATCTCGTAGAAGATTTTCAGAAAGGCTACGAAGAGGGTCTTATCTGGACCTTGGAACACCCTGAGGAGGCGGGTAAACTGGCCGAGAAATATCTAGCCCTGGATGGAGAACTGTTAACCAGGGCGATACCCAGCATGGGGCTTCATTTCGAGGATGCCATGGAGGCCAAAGCCGATCTGGATCTCTTCTTCGGCTTTTTGCTGGACTTTGATCCCAGGACGATTGGAGGCAGAGTTCCCGACGATGGCATGTATTACGTCGAAGACTAAAAAACGAACCATGGCGGTTGCGGATAGAGCTCTTTCGTTGCTTCTGGTCTTAGGACTATGGCAATCTCTGACCTTTTTCTTCTCTCCTCTCGTGGTTCCGGCCATAAAGAGCGTTTGCCAATCTCTCTACGAGATATGCTCGACCCCTGCTCTCTACTCGATGATCCTGATTACCCTCTTTCGTCTGCTCGCCGGGCTTTTCGTGGGGGTTCTGGGCGGGGTGATCCTTGGAGTTATCATGGGATATTCCGAGCGGTTTCGGAATATCCTTTCTCCCATGGTGGGGATCCTTCAGACCGTCCCGCCTGTGGCATGGGTGGTCCTGGCGTTGGTGTGGTTCGGGTTTAACGGCAAGCCTGCCGTGTTCATAGTTGTCACGGCGACCATTCCGGTCATCTCTATCAGTGTCTCCGAGGGTATCAGGAACGTGGATCCCGGGCTTCTCGAGATGGCGTATCTGTATCGTTTCTCGGAGAGAAAGAAGATGTTTCACGTCGTTTTCCCGTCGGTGATGTCCTACTTCAATTCCAGCTTTAAAGTAGCTTTGGGGCTTGCATGGAAAATAGTCGTCATGGGCGAGGTCCTGACGACCAGCGACGGTATCGGTGGAATGATAAAAGATGCGAGGTTGAACGTGGAACCCGAGACCATAATAGCCTGGTCCATAATCACCGTGGCGCTGTTCTATCTCTCGGGGTATGTCGCCCGGTTTCTATTTTCCTGGAAGGACGATGGACGTGTTACGAGTTCGTAATGTAACGAAAAGCTTCCGTTCCCTTCCTGTTTTGCAGGACGTTTCATTCGAAGTCAAAGAGGACGAAATAGTAGCTGTCATAGGGCCTTCCGGCTGTGGAAAGTCAACTTTGCTTAACGCTATCTCCGGTCTGGTGTCTCCCGATCGAGGGATCGTGGAAGCGGACAGAGAGTGTATAGCCTATGTCTTTCAGGATAACCGGCTCCTTCCTTGGGAAACTGTATACGACAATGTTCGACTTGTGAGGAACGTCGAGAATAGGGAGGAGATTCTTGGTCTTATAGAGGCTGTCGGGCTAAAGGGGTTTGAGGGGTTCTATCCGAGTCAGCTCTCTGGCGGCATGCTGAAACGATGCGGCATAGCCAGGGCTTTCTATTATCCCAGTCGGCTGCTGCTTATGGATGAACCCTTTCAAGGTTTAGATTATTGTTTGCGACAGGAGATGCTTTCCACTCTTTTGAGGGTGTGGGAAACCAGAAGACAGGGAGTGCTATTCATAACTCACGAAATCGATGAAGCCTTGACGGTCGCAAGTCGGATACTGGTTTTTTCACGTCGTCCTGCCAGGGTGATCGAAGAGATCTCCCTTTCTGGAAGAGAAGGGCGCCATGTGGATACCGAGGAGCTTTCGGAGATGCGTGCCCGGATAATCTCCCTTATCACGGTGTGATCCGTCCGTGAGGGGATTAGTACGATCTCGCTAGATGACGAGTTTTAACTTTTATAGGAGGGATTTGCGAGTGGGGATTCTAAAAAATCTTCCGACACAGGAAGCGGAGGGACTGGCGTCTCTTATCGAAGGAGAGAAGAACCAGGTTGTGAGCATGGCCCTTTCCGAAAGCGATCACGTGCACGTCTCGCTTTTTACCTTTGCGGACAGGGAAATGGTGAGCGAAGAGCGTTACCCCGGAGATACCATGTATCTAGTGGTGGAAGGAGAGACCTTGATCGCTCAGGGAGAGCGAAAGAGCAGGTTAAAGGCTGGAGAGGTCTTTATGGTGCCTAAGGACGTTCCTCATGCCGTAGGTGGCGCAGAGGCTTTCAAGGTACTACAGATTACCATGATTTGATTTTTAGAAGGAGCGATAAAGATGGTGGAAACTGCGGAAAAAATCATTAAAAATGTGGAACACTGTGTGCCTTTTACTCTGACCGATCTCGTTGCAATAAATCCAGGGAAGGTCTCTAGCCTTACTTTGGCTAACAAGCCAGGCGTTGTGGTGACGATGTTTTCCTTCGATACCAACGAAGGGTTAAGTACCCATCGTGCCCCGGGAGATGCCATGGCTTACGTACTAGAAGGAAGTGTCAAGATAACCATAGGTGAGGACTGTACCACCGCCAAAGCGGGGGATGCTGTGGTTATGCCCGCCAATGTGCCTCATGCCCTAAAGGCACTCACCCCTTATAAAATGCTTTTGGTAATGGTAAAAGCGTAGATATAAGCTCTTGCAAATATCGTCGAACGGGCCAGGGATATTTATCCCTGGCCCGTTCTTTTGAGGTGATCCCCACCGTTTTATCCACTTTCTACATGGGGACAGACCGAAACAAAGACTTGAACTAGCCTAGGTGGAGCGATTTCGTAATGTTGTTCCATTGACTTTTTTGTTTATATAGGCTAACTTACTTATCGTTCAGTAAGTCAAGCGATTTTTCGGTAAGACAGTCGTTGACAAAGAGCCGCCGATCGAATAGACTCTTTTATCTATGATGACCGTCGGTCAAAATAAAAACCGTCGGTCATGGATATGATAGGGAGGTGTAGGCCATGGCGAGGCTTTCCGCCAGGAAGAAGGCCGTATTGGAGAGTATGACAAGAGAATCTCTCATCTCGGCGGTGGAGAAGCTCCTTCAGGAAGAGGGGTGGAAAGGCACCACCATGGACCGGATAGCCAAGGAGGCGGGGGTCTCCAAGGGAACGGTCTACAACTACTTCAAGGACAAGAGGGATATCCTCTTTTCCGTGATGGAGAGGAACACCGAGGAGATAAGGGACTTCGTCCGATCCGTCGACCTGGCCAAGTCCGATCCGGTCGAGCTGTTGAGGAAAATAGTGGGCAAAACCTTCATGGACCTCTACGAGAAGAGGAAGCTGATCTCCGCCACGGTCCAGGCCTATTACGAGGACAAGGATCTGCGTAGGAAGATAGACCCCGATCATGCCTGTCACGAGGATCACCCTATGAGAGAGGTCAGAAAGGTCATGGCCGAGGTCATAGCCATGGGAGTGAAGTCCGGAGTGTTTCGGCCTATCGAGCCCGCCATGGCCGAGGCAGCCATAAACGCCATGACCATGGGGGTAGCCAAGCAGTTTTCTGCGGGAATGGTGAGCTTTCCCGGAGAGGTTTACGTGTACACCGTCAGAGACCTGGTCATAAGGGGTCTGTTGGTGGATTGATTTTTTTCGAGTTCGAAGGGTAGGTGCTTTTATACATGGGTAACGTAGGCAGAAGGGGTTCGGCCAAGGCGGTTTTACTGATCCTGATACTGGGAGCGGCGGCTTTCTTCGGAAGGGAGTACTTCGTCGGAAAGGCGCAGGACGAGGCCCGGGCCGAAGCTCAGGCGGTCGAACAGGCGAAGCCCCAGGCTCCCGTGGTGGTGCTCCACGTGGTTCGAAAGGCCGATCTGGCAGTCCCCAGGGAGTATATCGGCAGGGTGGAGCCCATACAGTCGGTGTCCATAAGGCCCCAGATAAGCGGAGAGATAGCGGAGGTACACTTCCAGGAAGGATCCATGGTGAAGGAGGGCGACCTTCTTTTCTCCATAGACGACAGACAGTTCAGGACTACTGTGTCTCTCAGGAAGGCCGAGCTGGCCAAGGCGGAGGCCAACTACGACAGGGCTTCCAAATATCTTAAGAGACTCAATGCCGCCGACTCCAGGAGCGTTTCGGCGTCGGACATAGACATGGCCCAGAGCGATCTTCTCCAGGCGAAGGCCCAGGTACAGCAGGCCAAGGCGTCTCTGTCTCTGGCCCAGATAGATCTGAGCTACACCAAGATAAAGGCCCCCATAACGGGAAAAGTGGGAGAGGCGTTCTACACCAAGGGTAACTACGTCACCCCGGCTGGGACTACGACCCTGACCAAGATAGTGCAGATGGATCCCATAAGGGTTTCCTTCGCCCTGCCGGACAGGGAATATCTGGATCAGCTGGATTCCTTCAAAAGCCGGGATCAGTCGGTGTTCGACGCGACCATAAAGCTGGTCAACGGAGAGGTCTACCCCAAAAAAGGCGAGAGGGACTTCGAGGACAACGTCATGGATAAGGGGACCGGCACCATAACGGTCAGCCTTAGGTTCGAGAACGATGGGGGAGCCCTCGTTCCCGGCTCTATGGTCAGGATCGAAGCCAGGCCTTCCAGGTCCAACGTGGTTCCGGTCATACCTCAGGAATCCGTCATGGCCGACGGCCAGGGAGATTTCGTCTACGTCGTTGACGATGCCAATAAGGTGGACAGGAGGGGAGTAGTCGTAGGGGATTCCATAGGTAAAAACTGCGAGGTTCTCTCCGGCCTGGAGGGCGGCGAGAGGATCGTGTTCCTGGGGCTTCAGTCGGTCAGGCCCGGTATGGTCGTCTCTCCCATTCAGGAGGAGACCGATGGGGAGAAGTCTCCTGCGGAGTTGGCCCAGGCGTCCGATTACGATCTCAAGCCGATCGTATCGGGTGACGGGGAGATCGACGGTTAAACCATGTTCTCAAAGTTTTTCATAGAACGTCCCCGTTTCGCCATGGTCATAGCGGTGGTACTGGCCCTGGCCGGAGGCATCGCGGCTCTTAACCTGCCGGTCAAGCAGTATCCCGACATAGCTCCTCCCCAGATAAGCGTCGAGGCCACCTATCCCGGCGCCGACGCAGAGACCCTGGCCAACACCGTCGGGGTTCCTCTGGAGGAGGCCATAAACGGCGTGGACGACATGATCTACATGAACTCCACCTCCAGCAACACCGGGCGTTATTCTCTGACCATAACCTTCAAGACCGGAACCGACACGGACATGGCTCTGGTCAAGGTGCAAAACAGGGTCCAGCAGGCCGAGCCTCAGTTGCCCGGCGAGGTCACGGCCCGAGGTATAACCACCGAGTCCAGGTTTTCCGACGTGTTGGGCTTCGTTGCCCTCATCTCTCCGAACGGGACGAGAGACGCCACCTTCATGACGGACTACGCCCAGAACAACGTCAGCAACGCTCTCAAGAGGGTTCCGGGGCTCGGGGACGTCCAGGTAATGGGAGCCAAGTACAGCATAAGGGTGTGGCTGGATCCGGACAGGCTGGCCTCTATGGGGCTCAGCACCTCCGACGTGGCCGGAGCCATCTCCAGCCAGAACAGACAGGCTTCTCTCGGATCGATCGGGGCCGCCCCGGGCGACGGAAGCAACTCCCTGGTCTACACCTTGACCACCAAGGGGCGGCTAGGCAGCGTGAGAGATTTCGAGAACGTCGTCATAAGGACCACCGAGGACGGTGCTCTGGTAAAGCTGAAGGACGTGGCCAGGATAGAGCTGGGGTCCGAGGACTACACCTTCCACGCCGGGCTGAACGGAGCCCCTGCGGCCATGATGTTGCTGTCCCAGGCGTCCGACTCCAACGCTCTGGATGCCATGAGGGCCACGGAGAAGGCCCTGGATGACCTTTCCAAGACCTTGCCGTCTGACATGGAGTTCGTCATAGGATACGACTCCACCGAGTACGTCAAGGAGACCATCCACGAGATCCTGTTCACCCTGGTGCTGACCTTCTCTCTGGTGGTCTTGGTGTGTTACGTGTTCCTTCAGGACTGGAGGGTCACCCTGGTGCCGGTCATGGCGATTCCCATATCGCTTTTGGCGACCTTCATAGGGTTGATAACGTTGGGTTTCAGCATAAACATACTGACCTTGTTCGCCTTCGTCCTGGTCATAGGAACCGTCGTGGACGACGCAATAATCGTGGTCGAAAGGGTCCTCTACGTTATGGAAAGAGACGGGGTGGGCTCCGTGGAGGCTACTGTTCAGGCCATGAAGGACGTCACAGGGCCCATGACGGCGACCACTCTGGTCTTTTTGGCCATATTCGTTCCGGTGGCCTTCATGGGAGGAATGACAGGAGAGATCTACCGTCAGTTCGCGGTCACGGTGTCCTTCTCGGTAGTGTTCTCCCTGGTGGTGGCTCTGACCTTGAGCCCGGCCATGTGCGCCCATATGCTTCACGGCATAAAGCCCAAGACCAGGGGACCTCTAGCTTGGTTCAACCGGCTGGTATCCAAGGCCTCCCGGGGGTACGTGGCCGGGTCTCTCTGGATAGCCAGAAGGACTCTTGTCACGTTGGGACTGCTGGCATTGGTCATGGCAGTGGCGGTAGGGATCATGAGGATAACTCCCACCGCCTTCGTTCCGGACGAGGACCAGGGAGCGGCCTTCGCGGTTGTCCAGCTTCCCGAGGGGGCCACTCAGGAGAGGACCGAGGCGGTCATGGAAAAACTGGTGCCCCAGCTGGAGAGGATCCCGGGGGTCAAGTTCGTCATGAACATAGTGGGATTCAGCCTGTTGGGAGACTCGGGAGAGAACGTTGCGTCTTTGATACTAAACCTGGATACCTGGTCCGATAGAAAAACCGCTGAGACGGGGTTGAACGCCATCGTGGAAAACGTGAAGGCAATAGCCGCCTCGATCCCCGAGGCCAGGGTCAACGTCTTCACCCCTCCGGCCATACAGGGTCTGGGGATGTCCGGAGGACTGGACGTCAGACTACAGTCTACGGTGGACAACGATCCTCAGAGGCTCGCCCGGGTGACCGGCGAATTTTTGATGAAGCTTAACAGATCTCCTGAGTTCATGTACGGTTTCAGCACCTACACAGCCGACACTCCTCACCTGTTTCTGGATATCGACAGGGAGAAGGCCGAGATGCTCGGGGTGCCGTTGGATAACGCCTTCAGCACCTTACAGACCTATTTCGGAACGGCCTATGTCAACGACATAAACATAGGTACGACGGTAAACAAGGTCATATTGCAGTCCGACTGGTCCTACAGGAACGAGAGGTCCAACGTGGGCAACATCTTCGTCAACAACAGGATGGGAGAAAGGGTTCCGGTGGATAGTTTCATGAAGCTCCATAAGACCCTGGCTCCAAGGGCCGTAAGCCGTTACAATCTGTTCCCGACGGCCTCTGTGATGGCCTTCACAGCTCCTGGATTCTCGTCGGGAAACGGCATAGATGTGGTCGAGAGGCTGGCCGCGGAGCTTCCCGAGGGCTATAAGGTGGACTACTCCGGCATGACCTATCAGGAGAGGGAATCCAGCGGTCAGACGGTCATGATAATAGCGATAGCGGTATTGTTCGGGTATCTGTTCCTGGTGGCCCAGTACGAGAGCTGGTCCGTTCCTCTGGGAGTCATCCTCTCTCTACCGGTGGCTCTGCTCGGGGCGTTGGTCGGTATCTTCGTTATGAAGCTGTCTCTCAGCATATATGCCCAGCTCGGCATACTGTTGCTTGTGGGGCTGTCGGCCAAGAACGCCATACTCATAGTGGAGTTCGCCAAGGAGCAGAACGAGGAGAAAGGACTCTCCGTGATAGATGCGGCGGGTATCGCGGCGTCCGAGCGATTTAGATCGGTCATGATGACCGCCTTCACCTGCGTTATAGGCATTCTGCCCATGCTCTTCGCCACGGGAGCCGGGGCCGGCAGCCGTCTTCACGTCGGTACGACAATGTTCTTCGGCATGAGCATAGCCACGACCTTCGGCATCTTTCTGATCCCCGGTCTCTACGTGTTCCTTCAGACCTACAGGGAGAGGATAAAGGGCGCCATAGGTCGAGTGGTGATTGGCCACGGACAAAAGACAGATGGAAAGGGGTAGTCGCTTTTGAGAAAAATTATCGCCGCTTTAGCGGTTTTCGCGGCACTGACCGCGGTGATGCCCGTCATCGCTTTCGCCGCCGAGGAGCCTGCGTCTAAGGATATGGAACTGGAGCTCGGGAACTGGCGGAAGATGGCGAAACGGTATCCTATGCCCTATTTCGCCGCTTTGGACGTCACTGACGCTCCGACTCCGGAGGTGTTGGCAAACTGGTGGAACTCCCTCGGCGACGAGACCCTGACGAGGCTCATATTGGCCTCTCTGGAGAACAACAGGGATATGATCTCGGCCCGTTCCAGCTTTGCCGAGGCGAGAGCCGCTCTGGGAATAAGCAAGGCCGCCCTTCTGCCCTGGTTGGACAGCGCCGGATCCTTCACCAACATGAAGACCGGAGAGAACGCCAGTCTGACTGGATCTCAGGTAGGGCCCATAGACCTCTACAAACTAGGTATCGACGCATCATGGGAGATAGATCTCTTCGGCGGTCAGGCCCTTAAGATAAAGGCCAGCGCCGCTGATCTTCAGGCCAGATACGGGGCTCTGCACAATGCATGGGTGAGTCTCTCCTCCGAGGTGGCCCTCAACTATATATCCTTGAGGACCCTTCAGAAAAGGCTCATGGTAGCGGAGAAGAACCTGGGCCTTCAGAACGCTACATTGGAGCTGCTGCAGTCGCAGTACGATTCGGGACTGGCCGACGAACTGGCTTTGAACCAGGCCAAGTACACCATGGAGCAGACCCGGTCGTCCATCCCTCCAATAAAGACAGGGATAGAGGAGGCCATGAACAGGCTGGCCATACTGGTCGGTCAGGTCCCCGGTAGTCTGGTGGAGGAGCTTTTCGACTACGAAGAACTTCCCGATCCCGAGAAGATAGATCTCGTCGGCATTCCCGCCGATTTCATCCGTCAGCGTCCGGATATCTACATGGCCGAGAGACAGCTGGCCGCTCAGATAGCCAGAAAGGACGCCTCCAAGAAGGACTACCTGCCGAAATTTAGCCTGTTCGGCTCTATAGGACTGGAGTCCTACAGTTCCGCCGGAGGGCTTTCCATGTCGGACGGAGGGGTTTACTCCATAGGCCCCAAGATATCCTGGCCCATCTTCCATGGAGGGGCTATCAGGAAGAACATAAAGGTGCAGACCGAGAAACAGAGACAGGTCCTGGCGAACTACGAGCAGACCGTGTTGAACGCTGTAGCCGAGGTGCGAAACGCCCTCACCGCCGAGACCCAGGAAAGGCTCAGAAACGAGTCTCTGGGCAGGGGAGTCGAGTCCGCCGCCTCCGCCATGGCAGTGGCGGAGGACCAGTACGTGAACGGTCTCACCGACTTCAACAACGTCATAATAGCTCAGAGGGCGCTGCTGGATCTGGAAGAACAGCTGGCCGTCAGCGAAGGCGAGATGCTGTCGAATTTGGTGAGGATCTTCAAGGCCCTCGGAGGAGGCTGGGCTCCTATGTCGGAGTACGGCCCGGTGCAGGCTCGGGCTCTGAATAAGGACGTGCCTAAGGGCATAGAGCTGACCGACGAGAGCCAGGCCTATCTGGACGAGATAAGAAAGGAGCTCGAGGGCTCCGATTAGAGCGAGGTCGGGACCGGAGCAATTAACAAGCTCCGGTCCTGTGATATAGTGATTGAGATGGAGGTGATAGAATGAGAAATATCTGGACGATATGCGCGGCTTTGGTCCTTTGCGCCTTGGTGGCCCGGTCGGAGGCGGTCGAGTCTCCCTCTATGTCGTGGGGAAACTGGGTCTTTCTGGAGGGCGATAGCTATAGAGAGTTCTTCTCCCCGGTGCCGGTGAAGGGTGTGCGGTTTTTCTCAGATCCCGAGGGAAACTGTTTTCTCGCGGCGGTGGTTCCCGACGCGTCTTTGGAGACCATCCCCCGGCCCGACTGGTTCTCCTCCGACGGCATAGGAGAGGCCCCCGGCAAGCCCGGAGGCGATTCCATGTCGTGGGGAAGATGGGCACTGGTAGAAAAGAGAGGTTACAGGGAGATTTTCCCTCCAGGTCCCGGCAGAAAGGGCGTGCGATGGTTTGCCGATCTCGATGGACATTGTTTCAGACAGCCCGTGCTGCCCGATTCAAGACCGGAGAAGGTGGATTCGCCGAAGTGGTTTTCCTGCGAGGGTATGGGAGTTCCTCCCAGAGGATTTACAAAAAATTAGCGAAAAAAGGAGGAAGTCGATCCTATACGATCGGGTTTCTCCTTTTTAATTTATAGGGATATAAGAGCTTCCCTTGCTGTATCTCTATCTGTGTTTTTAGAAAAGCTGAAATCTAGGCGTTTTTTTGCCTTGACAAGTAACATGTTACGTGGCATACTATAAAACATATCAAGGGAGAGAGGTACCATGAAGAAGACAAAAAATGAAAGTGCCTACGATAGTATAAAAAACCTTATTCTTCAGGAGAAACTTGATTCGGGCAAGTTGTTCTCTACAAGTTCCCTGGCCGAAAGAATAGATATGGGAAGAGCTCCCGTAATAGACGCGATAAAGCGTCTGGAAAACGAAGGCTTCGTGATGATAGTCCCGCAGCAGGGGATCATGATAAGGGAAATGACGGTTCAGGAAATGAGGGATATCAACGAAACTCGCCTTGTTTTGGAACCTTACATCATCGAGCATATCGCCCCTGGTTTTACCGATTCCGACGCCGTTGAGATCGAAAGATGCATCGACGAAATGGAGAAATGTGCTTTAGATAATAAATACTACGATTTTATAGTTATGGATCATAAAATGCATATGTATATATATGATTTATATCACAACGCGTGTATGGTTGAGATTCTTGGAAAGCTTCGTGATCGTATTTTTACGGTTGGATTTAAAATAGTTGCTAGAAGAGTTGGGCGTTTAGCTACTACTGTCCAGGAACATAAGGCGATATTGGAGGCGCTAAAGAAAAGAGATCCAGAAATGGCTGCCGAGGCTATGAGAACCCATCTTACAAATGGCTGGAAACTTATATAGGCATTCATAGCGCGTGTCTTAATGTTAAGAATTGGAGATGATAGGATGGCTAGTATTAATATGGCGTTGCTGCAACTCGATACTCAAGACGATAAGACCGCTAACCTCAATAAGATAGCTCGGATGATCGATCGAGCGGCGGAAAAGGGGGCCAATTTCGTTGCCATGCCTGAGATGGCAAACTACATAGGTATTGGAAATGGTCCTTACGAAAACGCGGAAGACATACCTGGCGGAGTAACTATTGATCTTTTCCGTGAAAAAGCCGAAAAACACAGGATCTGGATACATGGCGGAAGTATAGGCGAGAGAATAAAAGATGAAAAAAGAGTATACAACACGACGGTCGTGATTGATCCCTCTGGGGAGATTGTAGCCAGATACAGAAAAATACATCTTTACGACGTAGATGTGAAGGACGGCGTCTCTTTCAGGGAGTCCGATTCTATAAAACCAGGAAATGACGTGGTGAATTTTAAGAGCGAATTCGGAATCATGGGTTTAGCTATTTGCTACGATATTCGTTTCCCGGAATTATTCAGGAGTCTGGCGTTGAAGGGAGCCAAGCTGATATTCAATCCCGCTGAGTTCAACCTTTTCACGGGCAAGGATCATTGGGAGACTCTCATCAGGACAAGAGCAATAGAAAATGTATGTTACATGGTCGCTCCGGGTCAGTTCGGTCTGAAAAAGACATTCCATACGTACGGTCGTTCGATGGTGGTGGATCCTTGGGGTAACGTGATAGCCATGGCCGGAGACAGGGAAGGCATCGTAATGACGGAGATAGACATGGATTACGTTGATCGTATGAGGGAAGAAATTCCATGTCTTAAAAATCGCAGACCGGATGCCTATGATTTGGATGTCAAATAAAGGAGGTCCAGTATGAAATACCGTCTCAGAGTCGCAGTTTGCGTCTTTATGGTTAGTCTCTTTGCATTATGCTCGGAACGTTCTGAAGCTGGATTAAAAAACGAGTATAAAATGAGCGTCAATATTAGCGAGACCACACCGCAGGGGATAGCGGTAGCTCGCTTCGTCGACTTGGTCAAGGAACGTACTGATGGCAGGATAAATATAAAAATATACTGGAACGGACAGTTGTTTTCCGGAAGGGCTACCAACGAACTTTTATTGATGAAGAAAAATATAGGTGACTTTTCTCTGTCCTCTTTTATCAACTGGGCACCTCAGTATCCTGCCGGAAACATATTTCTTCTACCTTGGTTCATCTCCAGCATGCCCGATAAATACAAAGCTCTTGATGCCTTGGAGTCCGGAAAAGCTGGAAATATGATAGAAAATGATATCGCCGAAAAATTCGGTCTTAAGGTCCTGGCCTGGGGTGAGCAGGGATCGAGGGAGCTTTCCAACAATACAAGACGAATAAAGACCCCGGAGGATATGAAAGATGTCAAGTTTCGTGTCGTAGGGAGCCCTCTTTTTATAGAAATTTTCAAGGCTCTTGGGGCCAATCCAATGAACATCAGCTGGGGCGAAGCTCTTACCGCTTTGCAGCAACACATAGTCGACGGTCAGGAAAATCCTTACTCCGTATATCTCCCCAATAAGATATACGAATTCCAGAAATATCTGACCGAATGGGGCTACACTATGGATCCGTTGATTTACGTAGTTAATCGACGGATATGGCAAAGCTTCCCGGAGGACATTCAAAAGATTATATCTGAAGCTGCTTTGGAGTGTGGTAGATACAATAAAGCTCTTTCGAGGCTCGGTCTGGATGATGGAGATGCCGCTCGATGGCTCAAGGAGCACGACTTATATCCAACCGGATTGCAGGCCACGGATCCCAGAAAGTTTGTCGAAAATAATGGAGTGGAAGTGACCGTGCTTTCGCCGAACGAAATAAAGGCTTTTAGAGAGAAGGTCGAGCCTGTATACGACGAATGGGTCGGTAAGGTCGGTAGCGAACTGGTGGAGGCGGCACAGAACGACATGAACAAAGTCCAATACTGATATCGGTCGAATTCGGGGACGTCTCTAAAATGAGTTCGTCCCCTTCTACAGAAGATATCCTGAGGAGGTTGGACGGTGTTTAAGACTTTGCTGAAACATTTTGAGGAGATCATTGGGGCTTCTTGTCTAGGCGTCATGGTTACCATCGCTTTTTTGAACGTTTGTACTAGGTATTTCTTTAAGTATTCCATGGCCTTTACCGAAGAATTGACGCTCTATCTCTTTGTCTGGGTTGTGATGATGGGGGCCTCTATAGCCTTCAGAGAAGGGACCAATATGGCGGTTTCATTTTTCTACGACAGATTTGGATCCAAGTTCAAAAGAGTTTTCTCGATCTTGGCGGCGCTGCTCTCTCTGGCTTTTTTTCTGACTTTGATGTATTTCGGCATAATAGAAGTTATGGACGAGATGGAAATGAATGCCATGACAGAGGCGATACAAATCCCCATTTGGTGGTTTACTGGAGCAATGCCGGTAGCTTCGATGTTCATAATGTACAGGATTGTCGTGCATACTGCGGATGAACTTCAATCGAAAGCCAAAGACTTTTAGGGGGGATTCCTATGCCAGCTTTTGTTACAGATCCTGCGTTGTGGGCGGTCGTCCTTTTCGTGGTTCCGTTGGTGTTGAAAGTCCCTATAGGGGTTTCGCTTGGATTTGCATCCATAACCGTAGCCTTTTTATGGAATCTCGGGATAGATATGGTCAGCTACAATTTTTTCGCCAGCATAGTTAAGTATCCTCTTTTGGCTGTACCTTTTTTTATCCTGGCAGGAACCATCATGGATAGGGCGGGGATAGCCGGTAAGATCATAAGTTTCATAAAGGAAGTCGTGGGAGATTTTACTGGAGGTCTGGCCATAGCAGCAATAGGCGTGGCCGTTTTCTGGGGGGCGGTCAGTGGATCGACTGCCGCGACGGTCGCGGCTATTGGGGTGATTCTGATTCCTGGTATGGTGGAGGCCGGATACGATAAACCTTTTGCCACTGCTGCCGTATCCGTAGCATCGGGGCTTTCGATAATAATACCTCCGAGCATAACCTTCATTCTCTATGCCGTCATCACAGGCGTATCCGTTGGAGCTATTTTTGCCGCCGGCTTCATTCCGAGTTTCGTGATTGCGGCATTTTTGATGATAAGCGCCTATATTACCAGTAGAAAGCGCGGCTACAGGGGAGAAAAACGTAAAAACGGTTTCAAGGGTATCATCATGGCGGCTAAGGATGCGTTCTGGGCTCTTATGACGCCGGTGATCATTCTGGGAGGAATATACGGCGGGGTTTTTACGCCTACGGAGGCTGCTGCGATAGCATGTTTTTACGGCCTTTTCGTGGGGGTGGTGGTCTATCGCAGCATAAACTTCAAGACTCTTTTCGACATCCTGGTCGAGTCTTTGAACGCCTCTGCGACGGTTATGTTCATATGTACGACGGCAGGACTTTATTCCTGGATAGGATCAACCGTAGGACTCATAGAAAAAGCTTCAAGGCTTCTTCTTGGTATTTCTCCGAATCAATATGTTGTACTCATGATGATTTATTTAATTCTTTTCATCGGTGGGATGTTGCTGGACGGGGTTTCCATTCTCTACGTTTTTATGCCGATATTGATGCCTTTGATAAAACAGTTCAACTGGGATCCTGTTTGGTTCGGGGTTATGGTCACGATAATGGTGGCGATAGGAACCGTAACTCCTCCTGTGGCGATGAACCTTTATGTCGGATGCAGGATCAGCGATCTGACCATAGAGGAACTTACGCCTCCGGTGCTTCCTCTGCTTTTCGTCACTATTTTAGCGCTTGTCGTGCTGACTGTATTTCCTTCCATTACTTTGTTCTTGCCGCGTTATCTAGGGTTGATATAGATTTCCATATCTCGTTTTGGGGGTGTTGAATAGTGAAACTTGTGGAGATGAATACGGAGGATTTCCAGTCCGAATTGAAAGGCGTCAATACGGTGATCATACCGGCCGGAGCTTACGAGGTCTGGGGACCGCATCTTCCTATAGGTTCCGATACCTTAATCGCCCAAGAGATCGCATCCAGGTTGGCTGATCGTATGGGATGGATGGTCGGACCGACCCTACCTGTAGGGGACTCCACTATGGTCTGGGGGCCGGGTACTCTGACCGTGCGTCCTGAAAGCTTCAAGATGTATCTTGAGGATATATGCGAAAGTCTCGTAAGGCATGGTATCAAACGTTTTTGTTTCGTTAGTCCCCACGTCGCCAATCTGGCTATCATTTCCCAGGTGGCCTGGAAGCTTAAACTGGAACGGGATATCGATTGTTGTGTGTTCGATTGGTGGCGTATAGTTCAGCCCGTAGCCAGGAAGCTGGGGATATTGGATCACGATGGAGTTATGGCGCATGGACATGCCAGCGAGGCTGGAACATCCTGTTTCATGTATCTTCGTCCGGATCTAGTAAAACAGGATCGACTCAAGAAGGTTAATCCCGGCATCGTGAATGATTATCCGGAATTTCAGCAATTTGTGCCGTTTTCGTGTTACGGGGACGATTACATGTTGGGAGATGCGACCTGCGCATCGGCGGCAAAGGGCAAGGCTTTGGTGGAGGCCACTTTGGATCGTATGGTGGAGTTCCTTGAACAGTGGAATCCGCCTCGAGATAAATACAAATCGTACGACGGGGGAATAGCGCAATGATCATCAATGATAATGTAGTCACTCTTTCCAATGAAACTCTGACAGCCTGTTCGGATGCTGAACCGGCTACCATAGGGCACTTTCATAATTTCGGTTTTTCTACGGTCCCGTTTTTTACTACTATCCCGGGCAAACGGGTGATAGGCCGGGCAGTCACGGTGAAGATCCCCTCTCTGGATTCCACCGTTTTGCATAAGGTTACGGAGATGGTCGGTCCCGGGGATATCCTGATGGTCGATCGTGCCGGGGATCAGCAGTATGCGGCATTAGGTGGTCTGGTATCTTACGCGCTCAATGTGAGGAAGGTCGAGGCGGTAATAGTAGACGGAGCTGTGACCGATATCGACGAAATAAGGAATATGGGGCTTTTGGTGTTTTACAGAAGGTTATCGGCCGTCACAACCCGTCTTTGTGGTACCGACGGTGAGATCAATACGCCCATAAGTTGCGGAGGTGTCTCAGTTATACCTGGAGACATCGTTATAGCGGACGAAAACGGTTTTGTGGTTCTGAAGCCCGAAGAGGTCGAGCCCATATGCAAAGAGGCCGTCGAGAAACACCAGAACGGAGAACCTGATATCCGGGCGAAGCTTGATGCTGGAGCTCGCATGGCATCGTTGACAATGGCCGACGAGATGGTCGAAAAAACTATGATGAAATAGTTCTTTTTACAGTGGGGATAGAGGGCGATGATATGTCTCTATCTCCACTGTGTTATCTTTAGGTCTCTAACAGAACTGCCACTTCCTTGAGGGACTTCTTTATCGGGATGTTCTGAGGGCAGGCGGTCTCGCACTTTCCGCACTCCACGCACTGGGATGCCTTGCCTCCGTCCTTGGTGAACACACCGTAGAACTGTTTGGCTCCTGCCAGGTCGTCCAGCATGGTGACCTTGTTGTACTGGGCGAAACACTCGGGAATCTTCACCCCGGCGGGGCAGGGCATGCAGTAACGGCATCCGGTGCAGTTCACGGCCATACGGTCCATGTATATCCGAGCCGCTTTGTCCACCGCGGTTCTCTCCGTCTCGGTAAGGTTTTCAGGGTAGCCCTGTTCGGCGGCCTCGAGGTTGTCCTCGACCTGCTCCATGGAGCTCATCCCGCTTAGCACCACCGATACCTCCGGCTGATCCCACAGCCATCGAAGTCCCCACTGGGCGGGAGATCTGCCGGGGGAGTTCTCCCGCCATATCCTGGCCACGTCTTCCGGAACCGTCCTGACCAGGGCCCCTCCTCTGAGGGGTTCCATAACTATCACCCCGAGTCCCTTTTTCGCGGCGGCCTTGAGTCCCTTTTCTCCCGCCTGATAGTTGCGGTCTATGAAGTTATACTGTATCTGGCAGAAGTCCCAGTCGTAGGAGTTCAGTATGGTTTCGAACAGGTCCAGGCCGTCGTGGAAGGAGAAACCGGCGTTCTTGATCTTGCCCGCTCTTTTGGCTCGGTCCAGAAATTCCCCCACCTTAAGCGACTCGGCGTGTCTCCACCGAGCCTCGTTCAGGGCGTGGACCAGATAATAGTCTATATGGTCCGTTTCCAGCCTCTCCAGCTGGCGGTCCAGGAAGTCGTCCATGTCCTCAGGCTTCTCCGCCAGCCAGACCGGGAGCTTGGTGGCCAGGAATACCTTTTCCCTGTAGCCGTCTTTCAGCGCTTTGGCCAGATACAGCTCTCCGTCGCCGTCGTGATAGGGCCAGGCTGTGTCCACGTAATTTATCCCGCCGTCGATTCCCCGACGGATCACCCTGACCGCCTCGTCGGTGTCCACCTTCCCGTCTTCTCCCATCGGAAGCCTCATACAGCCGAATCCCAGTGCGGACAGTTCATCGCCGGTCTTGGGCATCTTGCGGTATTTCATTCGGAAATCTCCCCTTCCGTCTTTTTCTTCCATCCTCTTTCCCTGAAGGCCACGGCGTTCTTGGCCATCCTCTCCATGGTTCTCGCCGTCGTCTCCAGATCCCCTTCGTCTATTCCCTCCGATATGGTTTCGTTCCACCGATCCATGGCGGAGATCTTCTTTTCAACTAGGACCTTCCCCCTGGAGGTCAGCCCCAGACGGAGTATCCTTCGGTCCGATCGATCCCTCTCTCTGGTTATCAGTCCCTTGTCCTCCATTCCGGCCAGCGTCCTGGCCAGTGCTCCCTTGTCCATCTCCAGCTTCTCCCGCAGCTCCTCCTGAGAGGGGGGCTCTCGGTCCATTGAGTTCAGGCAGAACAGCGCTCCGAACTCGCCGCAGCCTATTTTCTCCGGAGACATGGCCGTCGCCATGTAGGAGTGGGAGAGCCTGTGGATTATGGAGATCCACCGTCCCATAGGGTTTTTCATGAGGTAGACAGAGCCTCCTTTTTAAGCTGTCCCATCTCCCTGCTCAGGGGGAGCAGGGTTATTCCAGCCGCTATCGTGTCGGCCAGGGGGAAGGACAGAAGCACTCCGGTCAGTCCCATGAACCGGGGGAGGGTCGCCAGAAGGGGCAGAAAAACCAGTACGTGTCTTGTCATGGAAAGCCAGAAGGCCGGTTTACCCTTGCCCAGGGCCTGAAATGCGGTGGCCCCTATCCTGTGTATAGCCACGAGGCTCGTTCCGGCCACTATGGTAGGCAAAGAGGCCACCCCGGCGGCTATTAGATCGGGGTCGTCGGTGAAAAGGGAGAACACCCTCTCCGGCAGGAAGAAGAGCAGCAGAAAGAAGAACACGCATCCGCCGGTTCCCCATATGATGGACAGCTTTATGGAGGATCGAACCCGATCGAACAGTCCCGCACCGTAGTTGTATCCCGCCAGAGGCTGCATTCCCAGGGCGACCCCGTTGACCGCCATGTAGACTATGGACATGACCCTGTTGGTCACACCGTAGGCCGCGACGTAGTAGGGGCCGCCGTATATTCCCATGGCGTTGTTGACCGACGCCATGACCAGGCTGGTTCCAGCCATTCTGACGAAAGCCGAGACTCCTATGGAGGAAATCTCGGAAACTATGGTTCTGTCCAGTCTCAATCCTCTTGGAGATAGCTTTATCACCCTGTGGGAGGATACGGTGAAGTGGGAGGTCAGCCAGATCACCACCAGGAGTTTGGAAAGCAGAGTTCCCCATGCGGCTCCCGCTACCCCCATATGGAAATGGAAGATGAACAGCCAGTCCAGAAAAACGTTGGTCAGACCGGATATGACCATGGATAACATGGCTATGTTGGCGTTCCCCTCGGACCGGACCACCGCGTTGGACGACATAGCGAGCAGCGTCAATGGACAGCTCAGAAGAATTATCCCAAGGTATTTCAGAGCGTAGGGCTTTATCTCCTCGCTGGCTCCGAACAGGGTCACCATACCCTCGGCGGACGCCTTGCCCAGCAGGGTCGCTGCTATGCCGAGTATGAGGGCCAAGGCCACCACGTTTCCGAGAGCTCGGGAGGCCAGTTCCCTGTCGCCCCTACCCAGTGCCCTGGAGACAAGAGAGGCCCCTCCCATGCCGATAGCCCCTCCCAGGGCTCCCATCAACATCTGAAAGGGAAGACATATGGTGGTACCTCCGAGGGCCAGGGTTCCGACTCCTTTTCCTATGAAGGCCGCGTCCACCATGTTGTACGAGGCCTGGACGACCATCCCCGTTATGGTGGGAAGAGACAGCTTCCAGAGCACCGCTCCGACCGGATAGGTCCCCATCATCTCCGCCTTTTTCCCCTTAGGTATTTTCCCCATCTAACTATCCCCTTCCCTGTAGGAGGACAAAGGTTGCTTAAGCAACTATAGTCGGGCCTGGGATATTAGTCAAGGCGACATGGAACGTCGCTCATGGTATACTTTTTCGATACATTAACTTAGGAGGAGGTGTCTCCAATGCTGGGAGCCAGCCACGCCATAATGTCCTTCGCCCTTGTCTACGGCGTAACCGGAAGGTTTCTCCCTGCGTCGGTGGCATCGGCCGGAGCTATTTTTCCCGATTCGATCGAGAGGATCGTTTGCGGCAGAGGATGGATGAAGTACCATCGTAAATGGAGTCACTGGTTTCCTCCCTATCTGGCACTGGCGTGGTTTACCAGAAAATACCTGGAGGCCAATCCCTTCCCCGGGTTGATCGAGAGCATCGGAGGCGGTCTTTACGTTCCGGTAGGCCCCAAGTCGATAACCGTTACGGCGGCTTTTTTTCTCTTCTGGTGGTTGGTAGGCTGTCTTCTCCATCTGGCGGAGGACGCTTTTTTCGGGCCTATGCCTCTTCTCGTTCCCTGGAAAAGACAGAGACTTTTTCTGCAGGTTTTCAAGACCGGTGGCTTGGCGGAGCGGGTTATGGCTCGAGGAACCTTGGCTGCGGCGGTGGTGTTGCGATACGTCGACGCCGCGGCCGGGATCGTCGGATAGACTGTCGCAGGAAAAGACTGTAAATAGGTGTTCCTTTTAAGATAAGTTTTGATGTATGATTATAAAAAGTCGTTCTTTGAAAGGAGAGGGTTCGTTGCTGTTCCGATTCCGACTATCTGCCGTTTTTCGTGGTCGTCACAAAAGACTGATTTAAAAAAGGAGGAATCCGACTTGAGGGGATTTGTCTGCGCTATCTGTCTGATCTTTCTGGCCGTGGGTTCGGCTTTCGCCTCCGAGGTGATCCCGGGGGAGTACATGGTGCTGTTCAGGGCCAGAGATGCCGTTATGGAGTTTGAGGGAAACGACAGGGACGTGGCCGTTTCGGTCATGTTGGATTTTCAGGCCGAGTATCTGGCCTTGAGATATGGTGTGGAGGTAAAAAACAGTTTCAGCGCCATTTCCCGTTCCAGCGGAAAGGGAATGTTCTTCGTGATCAGCGATAGGGCTGCCGTTGACGGAAAGTTCGAGGCGGAGCTGTTGGAGAACATGAGATCCGACCCTTTCATCGAGGCGGTCTCTCCTAACGAGGTGCAGAAAATGATATCGACTCCCGTGGGGACGTCCAAAAAAGGCATCTGATTCGAAAGGTCGGTGTTCGTTTTGTTCAGAAACAAACTCTTTGCTTTGCTCTTTGCGCTCTCTCTTTCCATCGGCTTCTCCTCTCTCGCCAGTGCAGATCTCCCCGGCGGGACCTACGTCGAAGGAGAGGCCTTGGTCGTGCTGAACGGTCCCGTCGGGATTTCCAACTCGGATTCGTCCGCTTTTAGGGCTAAACTATCCTCTCAGGCCGAGGCCCTGGGAGCCTCGGTGGGGGCCGAGTCGACAAAGGTTTTTTCCTCTATAGCGGCCGAGTCGGGGAAAAACGTGATCCACGTAAAGACGAAGGGAAAGACCACCGAGGAACTCATCGCGGAGCTTCAGGGGCTTCCTCAGGTGATCGGGGCGTGTCCTAACTATATATTCAAGATCTCCGACAAGAACCCCTCGGACCCCTACTACGTCAGAGGCGATATGTGGGGAATGGCCCGAATAGGGGCTCCCGCCGCCTGGGATCTGTCCACCGGCAGCGACGGAGTGTGCGTCGCCGTCATCGATTCCGGCGTGGACCTGGATCACAGCGATCTGGTCGGAAACCTGGTCAGAGACCTGGACGGTCGGTGGGGGTATGATTCGGTTGACGACGATTATGTGCCCGACGATGGCAACGGTCATGGAACCCATGTAGCGGGTACGATCGGAGCGGTCGGAAGCAACGATATCGGGGTCGTCGGGGTCAACTGGAACGTAGGTCTTCTGGCGGTTCGCGTGCTGAACGATAAGGGTTCGGGAACCGGCGATCAGATAGTGGCGGGTCTTAACTACGTGGTTGCCCAGAAGCACAGAGGGTTGAACATAAGGGCGGCCAACATGTCCCTGGGTGGCTGGGGTTATCCCATATACAATCCGGAATCGGATCCTTACGCTCTGGCGTACAAGGCTGTTTCGGATGCAGGCATAGTCCTGGTCGTGGCAGCCGGGAATGAGGGGCAGGACATAGACTCTCCCACCGGCTATTGGGATGAGGACGAGTTCGGTAACGATGTATGGGTCGATCTCACCGGTCAGAGACCTTATCCCGCCTGCTTCCAGTTCGATAACATGATCACCGTGGGGGCCATCAACGAGAGCGGTGGAATGCCCGGTTTCTCCAACCACAGTCCCAACTACGTTCATATCGCGGCTCCCGGGGTCTCCATAATAAGCACCGTGTCCAACGATAGCTATGTTTCCTATAATGGAACCTCCATGGCGACCCCTCACGTGGCCGGCGCCGCCGCGCTTCTGGCTGCTTACGACGGAGGTCTTTCCGCTGGGGATATAAAGGCCAGGATATTGGCTAACGCCAGGTCCAATTACGCCCTGACCGGCAATGTCTCCACAGCGGGAGAGCTGAACCTCTACGATGCCGTCAGGGGAAGCCGGTCAGAGATCCCTGTGACCTCCATCGTTATCTCTTCGAGCCAGAAGGAGCTGGACCTTGATGCGGGAGACTCCGTGACCCTGGAGGTGACTGTGAGCCCTTCCAACGCCACCAACAAAGTCATAAGCTGGTCCTCCAGCAACTCCAAAGTGGCAACGGTCTCGGGTAACGGCGTAGTGACCGGAGTTTCCAGTGGCACCGCCACCATCTACGCCAAGAGCAGCGACGGTAGCTCGGTCCAGGACAGAGCTACGGTATCGGTCACCGGATGGAGCCCCTTAGGAGGAGGCGGCGGCGGATGTGCCGTCGGCTTCGTCCCTGCTGCCGCAATGTTGGTCTTGCCTCTGATGCTGTTCAAGTTCAGACGATAGGTCGTCTCTATCCGAAAACTCGGAGGGGAACCGGTTCAATCCGGCTCCCCTCCGAGTTTTCTATTCTCCCTCTTTCAGATAGGACCAGGCTATCGATGCCGACATGGCCGCTCCCAGGTCCAGGACGTCGTCGTCGACGCAGTATTTCGGATGGTGCTGAGGGTAGGTCATGTCCTTCTCCTCGTTTCCCGTTCCCAGGAACATGAAGGTCCCCGGCCTTTCCTGAAGGTAGTAGCTGAAGTCCTCGGCTCCCATGGTGGGCCTGGCCTCTACGACCTTGTCCTCTCCCAGAATCTTCTTTGCCACCTCCACGGCGAAACGGGTGAATTCCGGGTCCGTTATCGTCGGGGGAAGCATGAATTTATATTCGAACTCGGCTTGACATCTTAGGCCGGAGCATATGGCCACAGCTGTCTCCTCCATCCTCTTAGCCAGCAGTTCCCTCACGGCAGGGTCGAAGGTGCGGGTGGTCCCCTTTATCGTGGCCGAGTCGGGAATGGCGTTGAAAACGCTGCCGCTTTTTATCTCGCCTACGGAGATAACCGCCGCGTCCAGAGGATCCACCTCTCTGCTCACTATGGTCTGCCAGGCCGACACTACCGAACAGGCCGCCACCACCGGATCTATCGACAGGTGAGGCATCGATCCGTGCCCTCCCTTTCCCTGAATCCTGAGCTCGAACTGATCGGCCGAGGCCATGGTGGGACCGTAACAGTAGCTCATGGATCCGCTGGGAACGGGGGACCATATATGCTGGCCGAAAACGGCGTCCACGCCGTCCAGAACCCCTTCTTCCACCAGCTCCCTGGCCCCTCCTCCCCGTTCCTCGGCGTGCTGGAATATAAGTCGTACCTTGCCGTTTAACTCAGGCTCTATGTCCTTCAATATTCTCGCCGCTCCTAGAAGCATCGAGGCGTGGGCATCGTGTCCGCAGGCGTGCATCACTCCGTCGTTTTGCGAACGGTAGGGAACGTCCCTCTCCTCCTGAACCGCCAGTGCGTCTATGTCGGCCCTGAGGGCTATGCACCTGCCCGGTCTGCCTGTTTCGAGGTCGGCGATCACGCAGATATCCCTATCCTTGCAGCCGACCTTCACGTCGTCGTAGCCCATATCCCTAAGGATGGAGGCTATTTTTGCCGCGGTCTCTGTCTCCTGATAGGAAAGCTCCGGATGGCTGTGGAAATGGTGCCTCCAGGCGGCTATATCTTCCTTGATCTCTTCTGCTTTTTTCTTTACGTTGTCGAGCATTTTAGCTCCTCCTTCAAAAAAGGGCCGGGATGGAGATCCCAGCCCTTCGGTATCGTCTCAATTCAAATCGTTGGATCAGCTCAGGGTGTTTTCGAACCTTTCCAAGGTCTTTGTGGACAGTTTGGGGGTTACTGCGCTTACGGCTATAACAACGATGAAGTTCACTATTAGTCCGACGAATCCCTCGTGAAGTCCCATAGGTGAGGGCACTCCCATGAACTTTATGGCTATGACCGTAGCAAGTCCCGCAAGAAGCCCAAGAACTATGCCGGTCTTGGTCTGCCACTTGGCGAACAGGCCGAGCACTACCGCGGGGAAAAACTGAGTTACTCCGGAATATCCCACCAGCAACAGGGAGACCAGCATGGACGGCGCGAATATGGCCAGAAGAACCGCCAGTATGGTGAGCACCGGGACGAAAGCTCGGCCCAGCTTGGCTACCTTCATGTCCGGCATATCCGGGGCGAACCCCTTCTGGATGACGTTACGGGCCAGCAGATTCGAGGCAGTGAGGATAAGCCCCGACGACGTGGAGATAGACGCAGCCAGACCTCCCGCTCCTATGAAGCCGGCCAGCACCGGAGGGAAGTTCTTGACCAGGGCGATCAGCATGGCGTGATCCGGTTTCGTTATAGTCTCTGCGAAAGCCGGGTCTATGCCAGCCTTGGCTGCGCAGGTGAACCCGACCACTATTATGGGGATCATGGTCAGAGAATACAGCGGAAGTATTACGGCGTTCTTGCGGACCACCTTCTCGCTCTTGGCCGCATAGGTCGCGGTGAAGATGTGGGGCCACATCCAGAAACCGAGACCGCAGATGAGGGCAACGGAGAAAACCCAGAAGATACCGAGCCCCGCACTGTCCGGAAGGCTCAGATGGGTCGGCTTTATCTCCTGTAATATCTCCCATACCTTGGCTGTGCCGCCGAAGAAACGGTGGGGGAACACGAAGCCTATGCCGACCATTCCGAAGAGCATTATTATGGCCTGTAGGAAGTTGGTCCAGCCTATGCCCCTGAGCCCCGAGACGTAGACGAAGATGACCGCCGCGATGAAACTTATAACAACCGCGATCTTCCAGGAAATGGCTCCGCCCGATGCCAGCTGCACTATCATTCCCGCTCCCATGATCTGTAGCTGGAGGTAGGGAATGGTGAATATCACCCCTATGAAGGCGACGAAAACGCCTAACCAGCGGCTCTCGTAACGATCCTCTATGTAGTCTGGCTGACTGACGTAGTGGAGTCTTGACCCGAGTCGGTTGATCCTGGGCCCTATGAAGAAATAAAGTCCGTAGGCTATCGAGCTGTAGATCATGGCGTAGACTATGCTCATTCCCTTGGAATAGGACCACCCGGCCAGGCCCAAAAATGCGAAGGCGCTGTAGATCTCGGCGGCTGCTGTGGTGTAGAAGAGGAAAGTTCCGAAGGAACGGCCTCCCACAAAGTAGTTCTCCATGCTGAATGCCTGGTTTCTGCCGGCCATCACCCCGACGATGGTCGTTATGATGAGCCAACCGAAAATTATGGATACCGCTACGGTCATTCTTCGTCACCGTCCTCTCGAGCCCTGACCTTGTAGGCGTAGCCCATCAGGCAAGAGGTGAAAAGCACCATGACCAAAGAGTAAAACAGAAGAAACGGCAATCCTAGAATAATCGGTTCCACCCTGTTGACCAACGACAGGACTGGGGGAATATACCCCAATAATATGAGCGCGAAACACCAGATTACTTTACGCTCTCCGCGAGTAAGATGCATGAGACCACCTCCGTATGGATTTATGTTGTGGATCCCATGCAATATATCACAAAGAATGGATACAGAAAACCCTCGTTTACTAAAAAAAACAAATGGAATGTGTTTTCACAAATCTATAGCCTTCTTGCCGAGAGCTCCCCTCCACATAACCAGTCCGGCAGGGGCTATGGCGTATTGAGCCCAGGCCATGGACAGCATAGCCCTTTCCAGACCTAATGACGCCGATATGGCCCCTATGGCCAGAGGTGAGAGGGCGAATCCCAGGTCCATGGCGAGCATGCCCATGGAGGATCCCTTGGGCATTAGCCTGGGAGGGTATACGTCGGGAATGAGGGCTATCATCACGGGAAATCCGTATCCCATCCCTATTCCGTATCCCACGGCGCACAGGGCCAGTCCGGTCTGGGATGACGCCCTTAAAGCGGCGGTCAGAGCGCTGGCCATGATCGTTATGCAGACCGTGCCCAGGACGGGACGGGGAACCCTGTCGACTATGGAGGTCCCGAAGGAGCGCAGTATCACGCAGGTCCCGGCGTTTACGGTGAAGAACAAACTCGCAGAAAGCCCCTTCCCCCTGACCGCCAGGGGAAGATACTGAAGTGTCGTAGAGTTCATCATGGAAAACGACACCAAGGTTATTATCATCGCCAAGGTTCCCGGCGTGCTCAGGCACTCTCTCCAGCTTCCCCAGGGCTGGGAACGGTCAAGCTCGTCTCTCAGATCCTCCGGTGCGGGAAGTCCTCTGCTTACTGCCGAGGCGGAGAGGGTCAGAAGCATGGGGAGCATGAGATAGAGCCATGTCCGTCCTCCGTCGAGGAGCCACTCTCCGACGGGAATCACCGTTAGCTGAGGGATGACGTAGGCTATCCCCATTATGGCGAAGAGCCTGCCCCTCTGTTTTTCCGGTATCACCAGACCCTGCAACGTGGAGACCGCCACCATAGCTATGCCTCCCACTGCGCCTAGGACGATCCGGAAGGTAAGGGCCCCCGGAAGTCCCGGTATAAGCCATAAAGCGGCTGTCGCGATAAGAGACAGGGCTCCGGAGAGCATCAGACATCCCTTGAACCCCTTTTTCTCCGTGGCCCAGCCTCCGAGAGGGCGGGACGCAATCGCCGTCAGGTTCAAGAGCGCCATAGCCCACCCTATGGCGGTCATGGAATGGCCCTCTGCGCTCAGCACGACGGGAAAGAGGAACCCCGCCGCGAGCATGGCCTGGATGAAATAGGCGGCGAAAAAACATCGCCAGAAAACCGTCATGTTCTTTTCCTCGTCATCCCGAACAGCGCTACAACGGCACTGACCGCCAAACCGCTTGCCATGGGAGGCACGGAGGTATGTATGACTCCCGAGGCTATCATTGTCGCCAGTCCCCCGCCGTTGGCTGCCAGGGCCCATCGGGGAGACAGCCTGTCGGGCCATATCATGGCTATCATAAGGGGCACGAAGGTCCCGGCTCCTCTCAGACCCATGCTCAGATAGCTCCACTGAAGGATCAGGCTGCCCTCAACCAGACACCCGGTGGCGGCTGCCGTGCATACCACCAGGGCCACCGCCCACCGGCTAAGGGAGAGTTCCCTGTTTGCCGCGGACGAACCTACTCGGGGCACGATCAGGTCCCTCACAAGGTTGGTGGCGACCCCGAAAGACAGCCCCGCACCGGCTCCCACGACGGTTATGACCAAAGCCCCCCACAGAGCTCCGGCCAGGGCATCCGGAAAGGACGCCAGCAGGAAGGCGGGCAGAGCCATAGCCGGCTCCACCACGGTTCCCGAGGCCCTCATAGCCAGTCCTATGGAGACCCCCATGAGCCCCACGGGAGGGATGAAGAAGGCCGCCATGAGGGCGCCCTTTCTGGCCGTCTTTTCGTCTGACGCTGCGAAGACCCCCTGTATGTATATCTGGGTGCAGAACACCCCGGCTATTAGTGAAAGCAGGGCGTTGCCGTCGGACCGGAAACCTCTGCCGAATAGGTCGAACCAGGGGGTAGCCGGAAGTGTCCGGAATATCTCCGTAGGGGAACTTAGCTTCGTCAGGGCCGCTATCGCCCCCAGGATCATCGTTGCGTAGAGGGCCACCATCTTGGCGCTGCCCACCGAGCTGTAGCTCTTCAGCCCTCCGGCGTATATGAATCCCAGTATGAGCGCCGCCAGCAGGGCCGTAGACGCCGGTACCGATATAGGCAGGAGAGAGCGAAACAGAGCTGTGCCGGCCAGGAACTGGGCCACTATGGAGAGAAAAGTTCCTGCGGAAGAGGCCGCCATGGACAGACCGCTCATCTTCCGACCGTACTTTCCGGCCAGGAATTCGGGCACTGTGACCAGCCCCGATCCTCTGAGAGGACCGGCGAACCAGAGCCCGAGAATCAGACACCCAGTTCCGGCTCCCAAGGTGAACCACCAGGCCGAAAGGCCCAGGGAATAGGCCATCTGAACCGTCCCCACCGTGGAGGCCCCCCCTACCATGGCCCCCATTATTATCCCTCCGACCCCTATCGCCCCGGTGGATCTGCCAGCGACGGCGTAGTCCGACGACGAGGAGACCTTTTTGGAGGCATTGAAGCCCAGAGCGAGAAAAAGGGCCACTATGGCCGCCAATCCGAGATAGAACAAGACTATTCCCCCTAATAACTGTGAGTCCGTAAATTTTAGCACTTCCCGTTGACTATGCCTCGGTGAGTTTCTATAATCCGCAATATAGATACTCTATGAATCTAAAATGGGGTGATTCCGTGAAGTCCTATAAAAAGTTGAGCCGTATATTTCCGCTTTTTCTGGTCCTTGCCCTTGCGGCGGTTCTTTTGGGCCCTCGCTTTCTCTCCCGAAACGAAGCAGACAGAAAGCCCATTGCGGTTCGTCCGGTCAAATCGGAGGTGCTAAGGCCCATAAACGGCGACGCGGTTCGCTCCGTGCCGGGAAGGATAAGGGCCTCCAAACGGGTGGACATGGCTTTTCGTGTGTCCGGTCCCTTGGTGGAACTTCCCGCCCGGGAAGGGGACCGGGTCTCGAAGGGAGATCTATTGGCTAGGATAGACCCCAGGGATTTCCGTCTGGCGTTGGAGCAGGTTAGAGGCGCTCTGGCTCAGGCCAGGGCCAATCTGGATGCCATGAAAAAGGGCGCCAGGAACGAGGATCTTCGGTCTCTGGAGGCCCAGGTGGGCTCGGCCCGGGCCAGGGCGGAGGAGGCGGAGGCTCAGTTTAGGCGTTTCGAGAGGCTCTATCGGGCCAAGGTTATATCTCAGTCCGAGTACGATCGTTACAGGACCGCCAAAGACGTGGCCCAATCTTCCCTGGCTGCGGCGAGACAGGAACTGCGTAAGGCCAGAAAAGGAGCCAGGGACGAGGACATAAGGGCCATGGAGTCGGGCATAAAATCGCTGGAGGCAAGGGAAAAAGCTGCCGCAGCTGCCCTGGCCGACACGGAGCTAAGGGCTCCCTTCGACGGAGTAGTGTCCAGCAGGATGGTTGAAAACTATCAGTTTGTGACGGTCAGGCAGCCGGTCATCGGCCTTCAGAGCACCTCGTCGGTGGAGATAGTGGCAGATGTCCCCGAGTCCGCCGCCAGGCTCGATCCGGAGGATCTGGATGTATGGGCGTCGTTCAACTTCCTTCCCGGCAGGGATTTCCCCCTTAAGCTTGTGGAGTTCTCCTCCGCCCCCGACAGGGAGACCCAGACCTACAGGGCCACCTTCTCCATGGATATACCGGAAGGATTCAGGCTTCTTCCTGGGATGGCAGTCCAGGTATCGGCTAGGATAAATCGCCTCGGTTCCGAGCCGGTCTACCGTATTCCGATAGAGGCTCTTCTCTCCGACGACCGAGGCCCAGGCGTATGGATCCTCGGAGAGGACATGCGGGCTCACTGGATCTCGGTGGAGGTGGTAGGCCTGGGTGACGGCAGGGTGGACGTCTCGGGAGATGTGGTCTCCGGAGATCGGGTCGTGACAGCCGGGGTTCACTCGATACGGGAGGGGCAGGTCGTGAGGCTGTCGGAGGCGCCGAGATGAGCGTGGCCCGGTGGGCCATGAAGAGAAGGTCCTTCACCCTCTTCGTGGCGGTCCTTCTGGCCTTGGGAGGAGCCTGGGCCTACCTGGGGTTGGGAAGGCTGGAGGACCCTGACTTCACCGTCAAGACCGCTCTAATCGCGACGACCTACCCCGGAGCGTCTCCAATGGAGGTGGAGGAAGAGGTCACGGACGAGGTGGAACAGGCCTTGCAGAGGCTGCCCCAGCTCAAGAGGGTCCGTTCCAGATCGGAGCGGGGGCTGTCGGTGGTATACGCGGATATAAAGGACGAGTATTCCGACGAACTTCCCCAGGTCTGGGACGAGCTCAGGCGAAAGGTAAGGGAGGCCCAGAGACATCTACCCCCCGGAGCGGGGCCGTCCATGGTGAACGACGACTTTGGAGACGTCTTCGGAGTGGTCTTCGCGGTCACCGGCGACGGCTACTCCCTGGCGGAGTTGAAGCGCCACGCCGAAGACATAAAAAAAATCCTGCTTCTGGTTCCGGACGTGGCACAGGTGTCCCTATGGGGAGAAAGGACCGAGGCCGTATTCGTCGAGATCTCCCGGGCTAGAATGGCCGAACTGGGAATATCGCCGGAACAGATAGCCGCCACCCTTCAGGGACAGAACCTGGAGGTGGACTCGGGGTCCGTCATGGCCGGATCCCTCAGGGTCCCCATAGATCCCTCGGGTAGTGTGGATTCGGTGGAGAGCATAGGGGATCTCTTAATAAGAGGCGCTTCAGGAGGAAGACTGATCTACCTTAAAGACGTGGCCCAGGTATCTCGGGGCTACCTGTATCCCCTCTCCCGGATGATGTCCTACGACGGAATCCCGGCCATCGCCATAGGGGTCTCCACCGTGCCGGGAGGCAACGTCGTTCGGATGGGAGAGATGGTTCGGGGAGAACTCGAAAAGATAAGAAAAGATCTTCCTCTAGGAGTCGAGGTAGAGACTGTAACTTTTCAAAGCGATCTGGTGAAAGACGCGGTCAGGGGATTTGCTTTGAACCTGGCCGAGGCGGTTGCCATAGTGGTGGGACTTCTGGTGGTCTTTATGGGAATCACCAGTGGCCTTTTGATGGGAGCGATACTGCTTCTCACCATAGCCGGAACCTTCATAGCCATGAGGGTAATGGGAATAGAGCTCCACAGCGTCTCTCTTGGAGCCCTCATAATCTGCCTCGGTATGTTGGTGGACAACGCCATAGTCGTCACCGAGGGGATCCTGGTGGGCATTTCCTCCGGAGAGGACGGAGAGACCGCGGCGGACCGGGTCGTAGACGAGACCAAATGGCCCCTTCTGGGAGCTACCGTCGTTGCCATACTGGCCTTTTCCGCCATAGGTCTCTCCAAAGACGTCACAGGCGAATTCTGCCGCAGCCTCTTCCAGGTCGTGGCGGCGTCGCTTCTACTGTCCTGGTTTCTGGCCATAACGGTGACCCCCGTCTTGGCGGTGATGTTCCTGACCCCAGAGATAGACGACGAAAACGGAGGAAGATCACGTTTTCGTAGGTTCTACAGGGGGTTTCTCATCGATTGCGTCGAAAGACGGTGGGCTACTATGGGAATTATGGCGGCCATGCTTCTGCTGGCTCTTTGGGGATTTCGCTTTGTTGGGCAGAGCTTTTTCCCCGACATGGTTCGAGATCAGTTCATGATCCATTACAGGCTGCCGGAGGGCACCGATGTCATCGGAACCGACAGCGACCTGAGGGAGATCTCCCTACATCTTCTGGAAAGCGAGTCCTCCATTGAATCGGTGGCATCCTTCGCCGGGGAGGGGCCCCTTCGATTTTATCTGGCCTTCGAGCCAGAGCTGCCGGATAGCTCTTATGGGTTTATTCTCGTGACCGTAGATGATTACGACGAAATAGGAGGGATAATCGCCAGACAGTCTAGATGGATAGCCGAGCGATTCCCCGACTCGGAGCCCCGTTTTGAGAGATTCAAGAAGGGGCCTAGCACTGGAGGGGAGGTAAAACTGCGGATAACCGGCGACGATCCCTCGGTCCTTCGGGCCCTCTCCGAAAGGGTCAAGGCCGCCATGGCAGCCGATCCCGACGGCATAGACGTCAGGGACGATTGGCGCCAGAGGGTGAAGGTTTTGGTGCCCGAGGTGGACGAGGCCAAGGCCCGGAGGGCCGGACTGACCAGGGAGGACATAGCGTCGTCCTTGAAGGGGACCTTCGACGGTCGTACAGTAGGGGTCTACCGGGAGGGCGACGAACTCCTGCCCATAAAACTCAGGGTTCCCGAGAGGGAGAGGGCCGATCTGGATTCCGCGGCGGATGTCCAGGTGTGGAGCCGGGGTTTTAGGCGGTTCGTTCCTATCGGACAGGTGGTCTCGAACATGGAGCTGCTCTGGGAGGACCCTCTGATATGGCGGAGGAACCGCTCAAGGGTTATAACCCCTCAGTGTGATTCGCTGAAGGGATCGGCGGAGGACCTTAGACGCAGACTGATACCCACTGTGGAGGCCTTAAAGCTTCCGGATGGCTACGATGTCGAATGGGGCGGGGAGTACGAGGATTCCAGAACATCTCAAGAAGCCCTGGTAGGCCCCTTCCTGTTGAGTCTGATATCGATGGTTATCGTGGTCATGGGGTTATTCAACGGATTTCGTCAACCCGCGGCGGTCTTTCTGTGTCTGCCTCTGGCCGCCATAGGCGTTACCTCCGGGCTCCTGATAACGGGACGAAGCTTCGGCTTCATGGCTCTGCTGGGCTACCTAAGCCTGATAGGTATGCTTATAAAGAACGCCATAGTGCTTCTGGATCAGATAGAGCTTGATATGGCTGCGGGAAAGCCTCGTTTCTCCGCCGTGCTTGACGCATCTACCGGAAGGGTTCGGCCGGTCATGATGGCGGCTATGACCACAGTTCTCGGCATGGTCCCTCTGGCATTGGACGATTTCTTCGCCTCCATGGCCGTTACTATAATGTTCGGGCTCTCCTTCGCCACCGTCCTGACCCTGGTAGTCGTGCCGGTGATGTATTGCGCCATGTACGGCATTTCCTCCGAGGAGACCTCCTATGGGCCGTAGGACCAGGGAGGAGGCTGCGAAGACCAGAAAGAGGCTTCTGGACGTCTCCGCCGAGCTCTTTTCCGTCAGAGGGGTGGACGGGGTTACCTTGGTGGAAATAGGCAGGGAGGCCGGCTTCACCAAGGGAGCCCTCTACCGCCATTTCGGAGGCAAGGCGGGGCTTCTTTTGGAGCTTATGGTATATGCCGCCGACATAGTCGACCGTATAGAGGAGTCCACACTGAGAGGAGAGGGGCCTCCTCTGGAGAGGCTTTCCAATATGGCGAGAGAGGAAATCTCCGTATTCGAGGAGAGCGAGAACGCCCGAAGGCTTCTATCCATCTTTCTGGATCGTCGTAGTCTGGTCGAGGACCAGCGGGTATTGCTGGCGATAGAGGGAATGAGGGAGAGGACCTTGATCAGAATCGAGAAGGTTTTGGCGGAGGCCCGAGGGGCCGGGGATATCTCCGGATCGGTAAACCTTCGGGCGGCGGCGGAATCCCTTAGGTTTCTGATCTTCGGCCTAATGGAGCGAAGCCTCTATTCCTCCGAGCCCTTCTACCCATCGTCTCTGGTCGGCCCGATGCTGGACCTTTATTTTAGGGGGCTGGTCGGCTAGAGGTCTATATGGTGAAAGGACGTAATCCCGGGGCCTAGGCCCCGGGATTACGTCAAGGAGTTATAGAAGTGTGTGAGTTGCTTGAAGAAGTGTGTGTGTGGCGTCGTTTTTGCTTGGAGGTACTCAGTCTCTCGCTCTATGAACAGAGTATATGTTTTTCCGCTCTCAGTTGCATCGGGAAAAAAACCTCATGGACGATAGGTAAAAATACGTAAGAAGACGTCCGGAGGTAGGGCTCCGGACGTCTTCTTACTAGGAGTTTTTCGGGAAGTGTAAGGTTTGTTGAATGAGTTTCATGTTCAAAGTGAAGTTGCTTAGGGATACCACCTCTTTCGATCTACGATGAGAGTATAGCTCTAGCTTAGACCGGTAACATCGGGAAAAAACGCCTTCTCGCATAGGTATAAATACCTGTATCGGGTGTATGTTGCATAATCGAATATACCTAGATGATCCGCCTCTCTTTAGAGGATACAATGCCTTTAGACGCTATCGGCGAGGAGGCTAGTTAGATGAACGATCTTACCGCTGAACTGAAGAAAAATACTCTCGGTTGGGGTGCCGATCTGATCGGTGTGGCGGATATCTCCGGACTGAAGATGCCGTTTCCGCGGGCAATATCGGTGGCTGTGGCTCTAGACCCCGATATAGTCGAGACCCTATGCGACGGTCCAAGCCTGAGATATCAGGATGAATATAAGTCGGTGAACGGCAGAATAGACGACATACTGAACCGAATACTCCGCTTTCTCTCCGACCGAGGATACAAAGCGAAGGCGGAGACCGCGTCCTCTCCCGACTTCGACCGTCGGACATTGAGCGCCTCCTTTCCCCACAAGACCGCCGCGACCCTGGGCGGACTGGGCTGGATAGGTAAAAACGCCTTGCTGATCACGGAGCAGTACGGCTCGGCCGTTCGGCTTGGTACCGTTTTCACCGACGCCCCTCTCGATGCAGACGTCCCGGTTTTAGAGTCCCGTTGCGGAACGTGCAGCGCCTGTCTACAGGAATGTCCCGTCAACGCCCCGGGAGATAGAAACTGGTCTCCCGGAATGGACAGGGGTTCGCTGGTGGAGATAGAGGCCTGCATGGGGCAGCTGAGTTCCTTCATGGACGAGAGGGGCCTGAAGCACGCCATCTGCGGAATATGCATAAGGTGCTGTCCCTGGACGGAGAGATTCCTCCGAAAAGATAGACACTGACGGCTGTCCCGGCGGTAAAAGCCGTGGTACCATGTCATCGATATCCTATCGATATGGGGAGGAATACCGATGACGATGCATTGCATAATACATAGAGACGACGATCCTTTCTTCAATCTCGCCATGGAAGAGGTTCTGTTCGGTCGATCCTCCGAGACGGGGGACGGCTACATAATCCTCTGGCGGAACAGGCCGACCGTTGTGGTGGGACGTTTCCAAAACGCCGCAGGGGAGGTCAACCCGCCCTTTCTCCGGGAGAGGGGAGTGGAGGTGGTCCGTCGTACCACCGGCGGAGGAGCGGTGTATCACGACCTGGGTAACCTGAACTACACCTTCATTTTGCCGGTCGGAGACAGGGACTCTCGGGGATTGGATTTCGCCCTCTACACCAAGCCCCTTCTGGAATATTTGGACAGCATAGGGGTGAAGGCCGAGCTTACCGGGAGAAACGACCTCACCATAGAGGGCAAGAAATTCTCCGGCAACGCCCAGCACGTGAGCAAAAACACCATGCTCCATCACGGTACCATAATGTTCGACTCCTGCCTGGAGGACGTGGCTGCCTCCCTGTCGGTCGATCCGGAAAAGTTCAAGTCCAAGGGAGTGGCCTCGGTCAGGAGCAGGGTGACCAACGTAGCCCCCCATCTGCCGAACCCCATGCCGATGGAGGACTTCATAGAGGGACTCATGTCCCACTTCGCTGCCCCTTTCGGAGGGACCGCCCGTTCCCTGGATGACGACGAGGTACGGGAGATCTTTGAGATGAGGGACTCCAAGTACGCCACCTGGGACTGGGTGTGGGGCAGCTCGCCCCCCTTCTCCCTGTCGTCGGAGTGCCGTTTCGAGAAGGGGAAGGTGCAGGTCTATCTGGACGTAAGGGAAGGCACGATAGAGGACGTCGCCATAAGGGGAGACTTCTTCAGCGTGGCCGATCCGTCCGACCTGGAAAACGCCCTCAGAGGCGTCCGGTTCGATCGTAAGGCCGTCTCGGATGTCCTGTCGTCCCTTCCTGTGGAAAAATACATCCTGGGAGTCTCGGCGGAAGAACTTACGGATCTGGTGGTAGACTGATGTCCCAGGGTTTTCGAACCGTCCGGATCGACGACGTATCGTTGGCCTACACCGTTGCGGGACAAGGAGAGCCTCTCCTTCTGATCATGGGCTTCGGCGGCACCATGGACTTTTGGGGATTCCCCTTCGTCTCGACCTTGATGAAAAAGTTCAAGGTTATAGCCTTCGACAATAGGGGACTGGGGGAAAGTTCTATCGGCACCGAGCCCCCTAGGATCGAGAGGTTCGCCTCCGACGCAGCTGGTCTCTTGGACCATCTCGGGATCGAATCGGCCCACGTGCTCGGCTGGTCCATGGGGGGCTACGTTGCCCAGGAGTTGACACTGGCCCGGCCGGAGCTTGTCAGGGATCTGGTCCTCTACGGTACCTGCTGCGATCATCGAGCGGCGCTGGCCACTCGCCCGGAGACCTTTGGCGATCTTATGGACGTGTCGGGAACGGATATGGACAGGACGAAGACGGCTTTGAGGATGCTTTTCCCCCGGTCATGGCTGGACTCCCATCCCGGTTTCGAGAAGGCCTTCCTGTCCCGACCCATGACCGTATACTCCCGCTGCGCCGAGGGCATAGCGGGGCAGGTCGAGGCCATAGCGTCCTGGAAGGGATGCTGCGACAAAGTATCGTCAATATCCGTTCCAGCCCTGGTGGTGGCCGGAGATATGGACGGAGTCATCCCGGCGTCTCTGTCCAGAGATCTGGCGAAAGCTTTGCCCGACGGCTCCTTCCGCTCCTTCTCCGACGGAGGCCACGGCCTGGTCTACCAGTACCCGAAAGAGCTGGCCGAGATGGTGACGGAGTTCTTGATTTATTGAATGTTGAAAAAGGACCTGAACGGGTATCCGTTCAGGTCCTTTTTTAAGACTTGCTAATTTAGTTCATTGGGTGTAGCTTAAATAAAGCGTTGTCTATATCGAGGGGGCGTTTTTATGAGCGAAAATAAAATAACGATAGACATAACAGAGGAAAGTTACGCCAAGGTGATGGAGGACGATGAATTCATAAGAGCCTCCGAGTGCGAAAATCTCATAGATAAAATTAAGATGGTAGTCGAAAAGAATAAGATTTTTAACGATAAAGATGGCAAAAGCAAGACCGGATGGAACGTTTTCTTCGTCGACGGTACGAGAGGGGCGGGAAAGAGCACCTTCTTGAAGACCGTGGCCCATCGTTTGACCCATAATTCCAACGATAAAAATGGACCCAGCTTCTGCGAGTTGGCCTTTATAGATCCCACCCAGATAGAGACGGGGCAGCATCTTTTATTGTCTCTTTTGGCCAGCCTGAACTGTAAGGTCGAGGATATGGTCTTTAAGTACCAAGGGTGCTCAGCATCCGATCAAACTACGGAGAAGAAATACGAGGAATGGCGAAAGGAGCTGAAAGATATAGCCGGCGGTATCAATCTTTTGTCTTCCCACGAGGGGGGCAGAAAGTCGGTGGACGAGGGGTACCTGGACAGCATAATTTCCTTGAACAGAAAGATAGACAACGCTAAAGACGGCTTGAGTCTTCACGACGGTGTAAGGGGCCTGTTCGAGAAGGCCAGGGAGATCTTGAAAATAGACGTTTTTCTAGTCGTCTTCGACGACGTGGATACAAATTTCCACAGAGGTTGGGATGTTTTGGAGATGATCCGTCGTTACGGGGATATCCCCGGATTGGTTTTTCTCGTAACCGGAGATCTACAGCTTTATACGCACCTCGTCAGGGACAATCAGTTTCAGAACTTCAGCGACGCTCTCATTAAAAACGACAAGGATAGAGGCGACGAACGGGTTCGGATGGTGGATCATCTGGAACAGCAGTATCTGCTGAAGATTTTTCCTCTGGGACAGAGGGTCCATTTAGCGCCTTTGGGCGAATTGCTTGAGACGGAAAATGCTAGAGAGCTTTTTGTGGCTCCCGGCTCCGGTAAAAATATTTTCATTGAAAATGGCGATGAGCTGTCTCTTCAAAAAGCGGTGGAACAGATGCTAAAGGAGGGGCTGTCCCTTTCCGGGGTGGACCTTTCAGGTCAGTTGAAAATATACGTAGATCAGTTCTTAAAGATGTCGGTCCGGACGATCATCCAGGTGATGGTCAGATATAACAACAACGACAAATCGCTGTCCAAACCTGCGGCGTTAGCCGAGGCCATGAGAGGCGCAATGTTAGGAAGCCTTTACAGTCAGAACGTGGACGCCGAGGCCCTGGCTCGAGGCTCTTTTCCCAAACTGGTGGAAGCGGTTTTCGACACTACCTTGGACGGTGGGGACAACGACACCGGGTTTTATTTAAGGCCTCAAGCCGAGAGCGAAGCTCTAAAGGCCTGCTCCTTCGTATTGGCCGCAGAGGTGGCTAAGACGTGTCTAGGGCGTCCCGACAGGATAATCCGTTATCTTCTTCAAGGTCCCGGGAGCGTAAGCCTTTTTGCTGTGGCTGGAGGTCTCCCCAAAAACACAGAAAGTCGTAGAAAGTTCAAGGACTACATGGGAGTAGTAATGGAGGAAAACTCACGTCACTGGGCGATAAGGGCACCTGGAGTCTTCTCCGGTCCTAATTTGGTAAAATTCTCAGAGGTTAACATCGGTTGTGGGTTTATAAGGGTCAATAGAGGGAGGCCGGACAATGTGCCCGATTCTTTTAACATTAAAGATAACTATAATGCCTCTGTGAAGTTTCAGTGCGGGGTGATGAGTAATTTTTTAAAAAACAAGCCAAGGATTCTTATTACAAGAGGCTTTTAAAAGAGGTTATGTCTATTACATATAATAATTTAGAAACTAAATCCTCCGTTTCTTTTGTGACCATTTTCCCATTGTTGGGAGCCATGGAAGAGCTTTTAGGTCTATTATTGATTGATAACAACAAAGATGATTATAAAAGCATTATGACAAGAGCTATTATTGTTATACTTAATAAAGCTATGTCCGGTATCTCCGTGACGGCGGCTCCTTGGATACTTGATACCGTTAATCCTACGGAAGAAGATGTTCCCGAAGAGAATGTCGAAGAGGAAAACCACGAGGAGGCATCAAGTGATCCATCGAGAGATCTTCTCGTAGAGTGGATTTCGGAGTGGCTAAAGTCCTTGAAGGACGTCAATTTTGCTTCCTCTCCTTTATTGTTGGGAAAGATATGGAGCAGGTTGTTTTTCGGGTGGACTAGCATTGCTTCGAATAACAAGTCCGATCTGAAGAATTTAAAGACAACCTTGTGGAAGTTTATGCTCCTAAACGTGTGTTGTCTTCTTAACGCTGTTTTGCTTGAGGAATATAGTTTTTATGCTTCCTCAGACACGGAATCTTCGCCGAAAAAGAATGCTATAAAAGGTCTTGAATGGAAAAATCCTTCTGAAAGTCCAAAAGTTTATTTTGACAATTTAGAAAAAGTTTTTGATGTATATGGCATAAAAAAACATGGTGACAGTGGGTTTAAAAGGTTAAAAAAAGACTTCCCCTTGTTTTACACCTTCTGCTCTTGCCCTCTGTTGATTATATTGCAACTGATAAAACCGCTTGTTGCATATAAAAAACAAACACGGGAAAAACACGATAAAGCTATCGAGTATATTAAATTAATGCCGTCAGGCTCTTTGTTAAAAAAAGGAATTTTTCCTCAGAGTGATGATGGCAAAAATGGAATTGATGAGAAAGAATTGCCTTATATTTGGATTGCAAGTGCAAATAAGGCTCAAACTTCAAAAAAAGTGCCAGATGAAGATTCTGGCGTGTAAAAATCCAAACCTAATAAATAGCCAGAACTTTTTTGTTTATAGATCGGTCTCATTATTATGAAAGATAACACACGTATAGAACCTCTAATTATATCAAACCCTATCCTTTTGAATTATCTCAAGGCTGAGCCGTTCATCAAGCCTTTGGATGCTGATGTCTGTAGGGAGAAGGTCTTTCATGCTTTTCGAGGCTTTCATTACTCGATGCCGGACCACGTGTTTCGCCAGCGTTGGGAGGGCTTCCTAGGGTCTCAGGATAAAATCTACGATAATTTTGACGTCAATAAGCGTAGGTGTAAGAGCCCGCCTCAATGGGTGGTTCCCGCTTTAGACTCTCTAGCGTACTATTTTCTAGAGTATAAGAATAGTAGGATATGGGTCAAATGGGATCTTTTCTCTCTTTGGCAGTCGGTGCTTTCCAGAATTTCATGGTTACCTGTGAAGTGTGCCTTTTTAGGTCTGCTGGGATTTCATGGAAAAGATCTGGAAGGTGGAGAGGATCTCTTTTCCTATCCGACTCCCTACGATCCTACCGTGGAGTCATATGTGTCTCGAAACGGCCTGAACGAGACTCACCTGCATCTAAACGGTTCCACCCCGGCGGAATTGATCTGGTTGAGGGCGATGGTCGATCCCGGCAGGGAACTCATGGATTTTTTCAACTCCTACAGAGGCGAGGAGAAGGTTCGGGAATTATGCTTTTCCGTGGACGAGACCCTCTCTCCAGAGATCCTGCTTCGTCGATGTCGACTTGCACGGCAGTTGCGGGCTTTTTTGATCGCTTTCTCCAGAAGATGCGAGGAGGGGAAAAATTACCCAAGTCCGTTCTTTTTGTCTGTGAAGGAGCCACTGCCTTATACCTTCTCCAGTACGGTCCTTTTCGAGGAAAAATGGCAGATCGATGCCTTGAATCGTCTTCGTAAAGAGCCTCAGATCTATGCCGACAGGGCTTTTCATCTTTACCTTCTATTAAAGGGGCAGTTTCTTCAGCTGTTGGTTCAAAGAGAGGATCTTTTCGGATTCGACGAGTTCCAAAAGGTGACGTTGCAGGAGTTGAGGGAGCCTGAGGAGACTCAGTTCTGTCGTCGTTTTAGACAGTTTCATGGAGTGGCAGGTCGTAAAAGCGAGATAGATCTTCTGGAAGGTCGCTTTTCTCCGAAGGTAAGCCGATATAAGAACGAGCGGTTGCTTCTGGCTATTTTTAACGGATACGCCGATTATATGTCGGATCACTCCGATGTCGAAGCCGCTCCTTCTCGGTCGAAGGCGCAGTCGTTGTCCGGGTTGTTGAGGGAGGTCTCGGATCTCGAAAAGAAGTCGACGGGTTGTTTGAGTTTGAGTCTGGTGGCCCATTTTATAAAAAAACGATGGGTTCCGCAAAAAGACGGCTATTATTTCGATAGCCTACGTAGGGATTTGACGGAACGAGCGCTCGTCTTGAGGGATACCCTAAGGCAATGGCCGGATTTGAAAGGGTGGATTCGCGGGGTGGACGCCGCGTCTAACGAGATGGATGCTCCGCCGGAGGTTTTCGCCTCCGTTTTCCGTCTCTGCCGCAGGTTCGGCTTAGAGCAGGTTACATACCACGTGGGGGAGGATTTTATTCATCTGGCAGGAGGTATTCGTCAGATAGACGACGGACTTCGCTTCTTGGAATTGAAGCCCTGTGACCGTCTGGGACATTGTACCGCTTTAGGTATGCATCCCAGGCAATGGCTGGATACGATGCCGGGGTCGATCGTTCTTCCTAAGGGTGAGGCCTTTTTGGATGCGCTATCGGCATGGCGATACTTCCGTTATAAAAACAACGGTACGGCTTCCCGGTTGGACTCCGTAGCTTTACGTTTGGGATGCGAGATTTTTCAGAAAAATCTCTCCCTGGAGTCTCTGGATCGAATCATGGAGCTCCGGCATCTCGACCCACAATTCGTATATTCTGCTGTGACTGACAGGAGCTGGAGTTGGCGGACCGTCTCTCTGGACGACGATATAAGGAAAGAGGCCAAGCTCGTCTGGCAGATTAGAGAGAAAGAGGGAAACATCCGTCTGGAGCCTTTAAACCGGTGGTGGCGGGATGAGGAGCTTCTCGAGCGTGCCTGGAAGGATTACGTCGAGGTACGAAGCGATTTCCTGGATGTTCAGGAACTGGCGGCATATCAGCAGGCGGTGTTGTCCGAGATATCTCGGAAGAGATTGGTTATAGAGACTCTGCCGACGAGCAACGTTCGTATAAGTCAATATCGGGATATGAGGGACCATCATGTCTTTCGATGGATGGGAATTCCAAATAGATCTTTGGACGGAGACCCAGCTGTCATGGTCAGCCTGGGTACCGATGATCCCGGTATTTTCGCGTCCAGCCTGAAGGGGGAATTCTACCACCTCTATTTGGTCCTTCGGCAGGATCTAGGGCTTCCCGACCATGAGGCTATGGACTATTTAAAGCGATTGAACGAAAGAGGATTCGAGTATAGCTTCCACTTGAAAAAGTGATCGTCGTTGGAGATGATATGGAGATCGTGAAGATGCTTTGATTCGAGGGGCTTTTCACCGACTACCCAATTTAAAGAACGGAGTGATGACGACCATGAGAAAATGCCGTTTTATTCTCTTCCCCATTTTGGCCCTTTTCGTGCTTGCGGCTAGCCCCCTGTGGGCGGATATTTCCCCTGTGGGAGAGAGGATCGGCACCTGTCTCGGAGATAACGACGTCTATAAAGTCCACGCCGACGGAATAGACATAGGTTACTGTCTGATCGGTTCGGGAAAACCGCTTTTGATGCTGACCGGCTTGGGATGCACCATGAACGATTGGCCTGAAGAAATCGTCGAAAAACTTTCCGCCAGCTATCAGCTGGTGCTTATGGACAACAGGGGCATGGGGTTTTCCTCCGAGGACGGTACGGATTTCTCCTATCCTTTGTTCGCTCGTGATGTCCTGGCACTTATGGACGAGCTGGGAATGTCCAAAACCTACGTTCTAGGATACTCCCAGTCCAGCGTAACGACTCAGCAGCTTCTCCTGAGCGCTCCGGAACGATTCGAGAAGGCCATAATACACGCCACCTCGGTGGACGGCTCCTCCGTGGCCGATTCTCTCTCGAGAAAATCCGAGAAGATGTCGGAAAGCCTGTCTCCGGTGGTGAAGAGGCAGCTGGAGGCTGCCAAGACGTGGAAGAGTCCTTTGGACAGGCTGTCGAATCTCTCCATGCCCGTGATGTTTCTGGTGGGAACCGACGACACGGTTGTGGGAGCCGATAGCTCGCTTAAACTGGCGTCGGTGGTGCCGGGATCGTGGCTGGTTAGGTTCAAGGGAGGAACTCACAGACTTATGTACGAGGCTCCAAAAGATTTCGCCAGCGTCGTTATTCAGTTTCTCTCTATATGACGGTGACGATCTGGCATGACGGACGAGCGAGAGGCTATGATCGAGAAGGCCCGGAAGCACAGGAGCAGAAAGATCCATCGGACTCACGTTCCTGTGATGAAGGGACCCGATCCCGATAAAGTCCACCCCAGAAAGAGGTATTCCCAGTTGGTGTTCCTCAAAAACGTGGTCAAAAGCCCCAACATAATAGTGGGAGACTACACCTACTACGACGACATCCGAGGGGACAGGCCGCTGGAGTTCGAGAAAAACGTAATCCACTCGGTCCAGGAAAAGCTGATCATCGGCAAATTCTGCTCCATCGGGGCCGAGGCGGTGTTCGTCATGAGCGGTGGAAACCATCCCATAGACAACGTAAGCACCTACCCCTTCGGCCTCATGGGCAGCGGCTGGGAGCCAGCCCCTTTCGAGCCGGTCCTCAGAGGCGACATCGTCGTGGGCAACGACGTGTGGATAGGTTTCAGGGCCACGATACTGGGCGGCGTAACCATAGGAGACGGAGCGGTTATAGGTGCCGGGGCGGTGGTCACAAAAGACGTTCCCCCTTATACGGTGGTAGGTGGAAACCCTGCGTCGGAGATAAAAAAGCGTTTCGACGACTCGACCGTGCAGATGCTGCTGAAGCTGAAGTGGTGGGACTGGCCTCCGGAGAAGATCACCAGGAACGTCAAGGTCCTGGCGTCTCCGTCTGTGGAGGCTCTGAAGCGATGTCGTTAAAACTGTGGACCATGAAAGACGTAAGATACGAGTGGAGTGATATCTCTTGTATTTCAAGAAGATGATTGGGGAGATGTGCTACCTTTCGCCGGTGGACCCGGACGACGCTCCGGTGTTCACCCGATGGATCAACGACTACGACGTCACCAGATATCTGACCGAGGCGCCGTCGTGCTACCCCCTTCAGGCCGAGAGGGAGGCCTTGGATAAGCTCTCTCGGGAGCATAACTACTGTATCGTCGATCTGGAGACAGACGCCCTTCTGGGAATCTGCGGCTTCATGAACCTGAACCATCTGAACCAGACAGCCGAGGTCGGCATATTCATAGGCGACAAAGACTACTGGGGCAAGGGATACGGAGGGGAGGCCCTCTCTCTGCTTGTGAGATACGGCTTCGACGTCCTGAACCTTCACAACGTGATGCTCCAGGTGGTGGCCTACAACGACAGGGCCATCAGGTGCTACGAGAGGATCGGTTTCAGTACCTTCGGCGTCAGAAGGGAAGCGGTCCTCCGGGAAGGCAAGAGACACGATAAGGTCTACATGGAGATCACCAGGTCGGATTTTGAACCTAACTAGAGAGGTGATTACCCTATGAACGTTAAAAATTTGGGTTTTATTCTCACGGTGCTTTGGGCCCTGATTGTCCTTGGGGCGGCGTCCTTCGCTGAGGAGCAGGGCCTTTCTGTGACGGGAGGGGATCCGGTTATCTACTCCTGCGACAACGGGGATCGTCTGGTTGCTCGCTACTATTCCCTGTCCGACGATAGCCTCCACTTCGTCAAGGTACTCTTTCCCGACGGCAAGGAATACACGCTGCCTCAGGTCATGTCCGCTTCGGGAGCTCGGTACACCGACGACTTCGAGCTCAGCTGGTGGATAAAGGGAGACGAGGCCTACGTGGAGAAGCGCGACGACCAGGGAGAGTGGAGGTCTCTCTACGGCGACTGTCGGGTCGGAGATTGATTCACCGTCGGCGATAAAAACAGAAAATAGAATAGAGGTGTGTGGCTATGAGAGGATCGGCGAGGGCTTTCGGGTTGTGGCTCCTGTTGTCGGTATCGGCTCTTTTTCTGGGCGGGTGCGGTTCCGGAGGAGGCTCCGGAGGCGTCTCAGGCGGGGTATACGTCATAGGTCAGCTTCACGGCGACATGGCGGAGGAGCTCGCCTCGGTCTGCGAGACGATTCCCTATGTCGGAGGCCCGGTGAACGGAGCCATAATAGTCTCCGATCCCGAGGGGCTCCACTCCTGGTACGACGAGGGTAGCATCTCCGCCATGAGGGAGGCCCTCTCTAACGGGTGGCCCGTAGCCATAGAACACGGGACCCAGGACGAGGTGGACTTCTTCATAGACAGGCTTCTCTCCCCGGAGGACGGAGAGGACGCCAGATTCGAGCTGGGTTACGAGATGCCGGTCGGCATGACCTACGTGGAGTTCTACGGGCTGAAGATGCTGAGCGACGACGTCTTCGCCTACGTCGTCCTTAACGACGACGAGATGGCCCCGACGGTGTCGAACGATCTCTCGGCCGAGTTCATGGTCTCCAGCGGAGACTCCTATCTCTTCATGAGCCAGGACGTTACCCTTAACGACGGGGACAGGTCCTTCTCCGTGGTCAGAGGCGACGTGAACTTCTCCGTCCGTTTCGATTTCGACGAAAAGGCCTATTATCTCGTCTCGGTCGACGGGCTACCCGAGGTCTCGGAGGACGAGCTCGTTCTTCCTGCCCTTATGGGAACCGAGTTCTCCTTTGCCGGCACGACGGAGGAGACGGAGCGGGAGATGGAGCTCGCTGCCGCCGAAAGGGTTCGGGATTGGATTGAGGGCTCGTCGGAACAGGCACGGGAAGCCGAGATGTCTCGGAACGAGTTGCAGTCATCGCTCGATCGATCCGGTTCCGGCACGGATCTGACGAAGGTCTCCCAGGTCTATTCGGTCCAGAACGACCTCACCACGTGGGGATTTTCCTACAGGATAATCCATGACATCTACGCCTGCCACAGCTACAACGCCGCGGACGGAGAGGACTCGGACTGGTTCTTCATAAAGCAGAGCGCCAAGCTCAATCCGTCGAAGGAATATCACAACGAGTCGGGAAAGGGGAACGACTTCTCCAGCTGCTATTTCTACGTCACGAAGTACGGCTTCACCAACTGGCCTGTTAAGGAGAACGGCTCCGAGGACGTTCGTCCCGTGGTGGAGGGCAAGAGCTCTCCGGAGAGCACCGTAGGCTCCAAGACGGTGGAGAGCAGTGTCTCCAGGAGCTTCAGCGGCAACGTCGGTTTCGATGGAGCCGGTCCTTCCGGAAGCATCGGTTTCGGGGTAAGCTATTCCTCCTCGGAGAGTTTCTCCATCTCCGAGTGCCAGATAAAGAACGACTCCGAGGCGGTGGAGGCCAAGCAGAGGACCTCCTGGACCTACACCTTCTCCAGACCGACCTCGAAGGCTGCCTCGTTCTCCATATGGGATTTTCCCGATCTGAACGACGCGCCTCTTTCTTCCAGGAGCAACTTTCAGCCGGTCAATCAATGGATATGGAAGATCCCCAAAGAGGCCAGGGACGAGGTCAAGGGTTTCAAGTGCCGTTTCGAATGGCAGTCGGGATCCAGCTCCGGAGCGGCTTACGCCTGGGGTATAAGGATATACGACGTGAGCCATTACGACCATCTCGGCGGGTCTCCTGAGATAACCGTGACCTTTCCCAGCTATCCGCCCCTGATAGCCGCCAACGACGTGAAGCTGGGCAGGGAGGCCCAGTTCACCCCGGTGGATATGGGGTCCTGCCGGGACTGGGGTGCCTACAGCGACAGCGGCTGGTGCAGGCTGAACATGGTCTCCGGAACCAAGGACGATGTTAAGGACCTAATCGTGACGGTGGAGGAGAACGATACCGGTTCGGACAGGACCGCCACGGTCTACCTTTTCACCAAGGACGGCAAGGGGTACGATTCCTTCAGGGTCTTCCAGTCCCATGTCACCAAGGCGATATGAGCACAAAAAGAGGAGGGAGCCAGCACTGGCTCCCTCCTCTTCGTTCGGGGAAGACGGGAACGGGGTTCCCGGTTCTGCCTCTATTAGCTCGGCGGCATATGGATGGCTTTGCCGTTCACGGCCAGAGCCGCCTCGGCCAAAGCCTCTCCAACGGTCGGGTGAGCATGGATTGTGGTCACCACTTCGTCCACCGTCGCCTCCAGTCGAAGTGCCAAGGCTCCTTCGACGATGAGGTCCGTCGCCCTGGGACCTATGATGTGTACCCCCAGGATCTCGTCGTATCTGTCGTCCACGACGAACTTTATCAGTCCGTCGTAGCCCTTCATTATCAGGCTCTTTCCGTTGGCGGACAGGGGGAATCGGCCGATTTTTATCGAATGGGCTCTCTTTACCGCTTCCTCCTCGGTTAGTCCGACCGAGGCCAGTTCCGGCATGGTGTAGACGCAGCTGGGAACGGTTTTGTAGTCCATGGCCTTGCTTTCTCCCATGACGTTCTCCGCCGCGATTTCTCCCTCGGCGGAGGCCACGTGGGCCAGCTGTATGGGGCTGCAGCAGTCCCCTATGGCGTAGATTCCCGGAACGGAGGTCGCCATGAAGCGGTCCACCGTTATTTTGCCCCTGTCGTGGCGGATCCCTGCGTTTTCGAGATTGAGAGATGCGGTGCTTGCCTTTCTGCCCACCGACATCAGTACCTTCTCCGACTCCACGGAGATGGGGCCATCCGGCGTCTCAACCGAGGTGGCGATCTTGCCGCCCTTGTCGGTGAATCCCGTTACCTTCGAGGACGTGTGAAACTTCACCCCGAGGGCCTCCATGCTGGCTCTGGCTATGGCGGAGATCTCCCTGTCTATAGGGGGAAGGACAGTGTCGAGCATCTCGACCACCGTCACCTTCGTCCCCAGCGTGGCGTAGACGCAGGCGAACTCCATCCCTATGACTCCTCCTCCGACCACCGTCATTGACTTCGGCACGGAATCGAAGGAGAGGGCCTCCTTGCTGGTGACTATGCCCGGCAGGTCAACCCCCGGAATGGGAGGTGTAACCGTTTCCGATCCGGTGGCGACAACCGCGGCGTCGAACTCCAGAGTGTCGTTTCCTATCTTGAGGGATCCGGCGGAGACGAAGGACGCCTCGCCGTAGACCACGTCTATTCCGTTGGCGACCATCAGACCTTCCACTCCGCCGACCAGCTGGTCCACCACGCCGGTCTTTCTGGTCATGAGGGCCGCCCAGTCCACGGAAGCGTCCTTTACGATCAGACCGAGGTCGGAGCCGTTTATCGTCTCGTGATACAGTTCGGCCGTGTGGACCAGGACCTTGGTGGGGATACAGCCCCAGTTGAGACAGGTTCCTCCCATCCGTTCTTTCTCCACCACCGTTACGGAAGCGCCCAGCTGAGCCAGCTTTATCGCGCAGACGTAGCCTCCCGGGCCTCCTCCTATCACCACGACCTTTTTGCCGCCTCTATCGCTCTCTTGGATTGAGGATGCAGCAGGAGAGGTCGTCTCGATAGGTTTATCCTTATCGGCCGTTTTCGATGGGGCAGGGGCGGGCGCGCTCTCGGCCAAGGACGCGGGGTCCTCTCCGGGCTCGGCTATTACCGCCACAGGAGCTGCCACTGGAGCGTCGTCTCCCTCGGCTACGAGCACCGAGGCCAGGATTCCGTCGCATTCGGCCTTTACCTCGTAGGTGAGCTTGTCGGTGGAGACCACGAAGAGCACGTCCCCCTCTGATACCGGATCACCGGCCTTTTTAGACCAGCTTGAGACGGTTCCCTCCGTCATGGTCAGCCCCAATTTGGGCATGGTTATGGTAACTGCCATAAAATCTCTCCCTTTAGAGCAACAGGAGCCACGGAGACTCCAGAAGTTCCTTCAGCCGGGCCAGGAATTTGGCCGCGTCGGCACCGTCCACCGAGCGGTGATCGGCGGTCAGGCAGAGGGTTGTCATCGTCCGAACCTCTATCTTTCCGTCCACCACGACGGGCTTCTCCTTCATGGAGTTGACCGCCAATATGCAGGACTCGGGCGGGTTGACGATGGGGGTGAAGCTGTCCACACCGAACATCCCCAGGTTGGTAACGGTGAAGGTTCCACCCTCCATATCCGCAGGCATGAGCCTGTTGTCTCTGGCCCTCGCCACCAGGTCGTCGGTGCCCTTGGCTATATCCAGAAGCCCCTTGTCCTGGACGTCCTTGACGTTGGGTACGAGAAGTCCTCCATCTACCGCCACCGCCAGGCCGATGTTGACCGACGAGTGCATTATGTAGGTCATGTTCTCCATGTCGGTGGAGCAGTTGCACATGGGCTGTTCCTGAAGGACCCTGGCGCAGGCCATCATGATGATGTCGTTATAGGACACCTTTGCCCCCGATTCGGCAGCCGCTGCCTTTACCTTGCCTCTCAGCTCCATCATGGCGGAGCAGTCTATCTCCATGTCGTAGGTGACGGTGGGTACCGTAAGGGTGCTCTCCAGCATCCTCTGGGCTATGATCTTTCTCATGGTGGACATGGGAACGACCGAATCCGCAGCCTCCTGGCGAACGACCGCTCCTGTGGCGGCCATCACGTCGGCCTTCATTATCCGGCCATCGGCGTTTATCGTGGCGAGATCGACTCCCATGTCGGCGGCCATCCTGGCAGCCACAGGCGAGACCTTGGGGCCTTTCTTGACGGCTTCCAATACGTCTTTGTTCTTTATCCTTCCGTCCGGGCCGGTTCCGACCACCGTGGAAAGGTCTATTCCCTTTTCCTTTGCGGTCTTTCTGGCTTTCGGGGTCGCCCTTACCTTCCCCTTCGCCAGTGGCTTTGCGATCTTCGACGGCACGGCAGCTGCCGTCTCCGTCTCGGTTTTCGAGGCTATCGGTTCGTTCGAGGCGGGGGCTGCGTCGGATACGAACTCGCCCTCGTCTCCTATCACGGCTACATCCGCTCCTACCGGTACGGAGCCGTCTTCGTCCACGTAGACCTTTAGCAAAACTCCGTCCCTTTCGGCCTGGACCTCGTAGGTTATCTTATCGGTGGAAACTACGTACAGGACTTCCCCTGACTTTACGGGATCGCCCTCTTTCTTCATCCATTTGGATACGGTTCCCTCGGTCATGGTAAGGCCGAGTTTCGGCATCGTAAGAGTGGTCGACAAACGAGACACCTCCTAGTTAAGTCCCAGCATGTTCGGCATCCAGGTCGAAAGCTGGGGGAAGAGGATAACGACGATAAGTGCGAGCAGGGCGGCCAGTATGAGAGGAATGGCCGGACGGCTTATGTCCTCTATGGTCAGTCCGCTTATGTTGGCCCCCACGTAGAGGTTGACCGCCACGGGAGGGGTCACCTGTCCTACCGCCAGGTTGATGGTCATCATGACTCCGAACCAGATGGGATCCCAGCCGAAGTGGGCCATGATAGGCAGGAGTATGGGCAGAAACACGTAGTATATGGATATCGCGTCCAGCACCATCCCGGCGAACAGCAGGATTATGTTGATCATAAACAGTATTACCCACTGAGACTGGGATATGCCGAGGAGAACTCCTGCGGCCTTCTCGATCAGACCCACCGTAGCTCCGACCCAGGAAAACAGTCCGGCGCAGGTAACCACTATCATGACGACCGATGTGGCCACGACGGTGGAGGACAGTATCTCGTAGACCACCTTGAGGGAATTTATCTTTCTGTAGACGAACACCCCGACGAAAAGACCGTAGAACACGGCTACCGCCGCCGCCTCTGTGGGGGTGAATATCCCTCCGTAGATTCCTCCGAGGATTATTACGGGGGCCAGTATGCCCCAGAAGGATCTCTTGAAGGCCGTGAAGGTCTCCCCTGGTTTGGCAGGTTCACCTCCGCCGTAGCCTTTCTTTTTGGAGACCAGGTAAACCGCTCCCATCATGAAGAGAGCAACTATGGCTCCCGGTATGAATCCGGCGGCGAAGAGGGCCGGTATGGAGACGTTTGCCACGCCGCCGTAAACTATGAAGGCGATGCTCGGGGGTATCACTATGGCGAGCCCAGATGCAACCGAAACCGTAGCAGCGGCGAACGGCTTATCGTATCCGGCCACGGCCATTCCCGGTATCAGTATCAGTCCCAGAGCCGCGACCGTCGCCGGGCCGGAACCGCTGACCGCACCCCAGAATGTGGCAACCGCCACCGTCGCTATGGCAAGGCCTCCGGTCATATTGCCGACCATTTTCTTCATGAGGTCGATGATACGTTCGGCTATGCCGGCCTTTTCCATTATCACCCCCGCCATGATGAAGAAAGGTATGGCAAGCAGGGGAAACTTGGCTATTCCGGCGAAAAAGTTGTAGGAGATCATGGGAAGCCCCATGTCCCAGAAGTGGACCACCGCTACGGCCGCTCCTCCCAAGGCTATGGCTATGGGAACCTTTACCAGCAGGGGGACGATGAAAAGAATTAGAGTCCATATTGCGGGATCGGAAAAATCCATTGTCTTGCCCCCTTAGTAAGTGTGGTCCCTGAGGGACTTGACCACGTTCTGGAGTATTCTGAAGACGACCAGAACCGAGAAGACCGGTATAGCTATGGTGTAGTACCAAACCGGTATCGCCAGGGACTCGGTTATTACGCAGAGATCTATCTCGTCTTTGACCTCTATGGCTCCGAGCCATCCGAGAACGACGAAGAAAGCTATCGATAAAATTGCCGAGAGAAGGAACAAAACCTTCTTGATACGGTCGGGAAACCTCTCGTATATGAACTCCATTCCCAGATGGGAGCCTTTCTTGAAGGCTATGGCCGTTCCGAGCATGACCACCCATACGAAAAGGTTTACCGTTATCTCCTCGGACCAGGAAAGAGACATCCTTATAAAATATCTGGTTATCACGTTTACGAAGGAGATGGTCACCATTACGGCGACCAGAATCGATCCAAGTATCTCCTCGAAGTGATCGAAAAATTTAGCTATCACTAGCCGCCACCCCTTTCGGTCTGTGAAGGAGGGGAAGGGGAGAGCCGTCCTCCCCCTCCGGTTTCTTTAGTTACGTGGTTCTTTACTTATTGATGGATGCCATGTCCTCCTCGGCTGCCGCGACAAGCTCGGCACCGAGCTTCTTGGTCCAGTCGGCACGTACCTGGGCGGTAGCGTCACGGAAGGCCTTGAGGTTTTCCGGAGTCAGATTGGTGACGGTCATGCCCTCTTCCTCGCAGGTCGCGTAGGGATTGGGATATTCGGGAGTGATATTGATGCTCTCGAGATATGCGACGGATTCGCCGTCGTCGAGACCGGCTCTGGCTACGGCCTTCTGGTACTTCATGGCATCAACCGCGGCCTGGGCTATGATCTTCTGGTCCTCCTCGGAGAAGCCCTTCCAGGTCTTCGGGTTGGTGCACAGAAGGAGGGGGTCGATGACATAGTGCCAGTTGGTGAGGAACTTATGGTAGTTCCAGATCTTGACGGGGATGCAGATTCCGGTAAGAGGGTTCTCCTGACCGTCCACGACTCGCTGCTGGAAGGCGGTGGTCGCCTCGGACCAGTTCATGTTGATCGGGTTGGCTCCCAGGGCTTTGAAGGTGTCGATATATATGGGGCTGCCGACGACCCGAAGCTTGAGGTCCTTCATGTCCTCTGGAGAGGCTACTTCTCTGACGCTGTTGGTCATCTCGCGGAATCCGTTCTCACCCCAGGCGAGGAACTTGACGCCTTTCTTCTCCACCGCGTCGACCATCATCTTTCCCGATTTGCCGTTTTCGATGGCGTCCATGGCGGCGTAACGATCATCCCCGTTGGCGGAGATGAAGAAGGGCAGAGCCGGAAGGTTCAGCTCGTTGACCTGGGGAGACCAGTTGATGGTCGATGCCAGGGAGAAGTCTATGGCGCCGTTGCGAAGAAGCAGGAACTCGGAGGTCTGTTTACCGGCGAAAAGCTGTCCCGAGTAGTAGACCTTTATGTTCACCCGTCCGTCGGTGCGTTCCTTGACCAGATCGGCGAAGTATCCCGCGCCCATTCCCCAGGGGGTTATGGCGCCGGGGACGACGCTCATCTTGTACTCGCTCTTGTACGCCGCGAAGCCGGGAGCTGCGAAACAAAGGACCAGAGTTGCCAGCAGAACCGCAGAAACCACTTTCCTCATGTTTTTCCCTCCTTGATATATACGAAGCCTATCGAAACACATCGACCGCGTTTTATTCCTGAACGATCACCTCCCGGGCTCTCCGATATCCGGATAACGGCTGTCTTCCGGTTTGAAAAGAGTGAAACCTGTCTCCGGGTCGTGACGACGGACCCAGTTCATCCCTATAAGCTCCACTATCTGCATCTCCACTGTAGCCAGAACGGTGTTCTTCCCGTCGTCTACCAGGTGTCCGCAGTAGGGCGTTTTCTCGTCCAGCGCCACCGTTCCGTGAAGATGTATGGAGGTCTCCCCATCCATGGCGCCTACCGTTCCACAGAGGGCTACCAGTTCCATAGGAGCCTCGATATGGGTCGGCTCTTTGTAGGAGGCCCCCGAGGGGGATTCGGAGTCGTCGGATATACACACCACTGTGGCAGATGCCAGGCTTCCCAGAGCGCTCTCGACGGAGGCGCAGGTTATGCCGAAATGGCGGCAGACATCTCTTATCCCCTGGAACAAGTCGCTGCCCGGGGTTATTCGAACCGCTATCCGTCTGGCTCCTCTGGGCGTCGCCGCCTCGAAGGTCCCCATGGGCTAGAACATCCTCTTGATGCCCTCTAGGATGGCCTCCGGTTTGAGACGGTAAGCCTGCTCCAGAGGTCTGGCGAAGGGAACCGGCGTGAAGGGAGATCCGAAACGCATTATCGGGGCGTCCAGGTAGTCCAGGCCTTCCTCTGCGACTATTGCGGCGATCTCGCCACCGACTCCGCCCTGCTTCACAGCTTCGTGTATTATCGCGAGACGGCTGGTCTTGGCCACCGACTCCAGAATGGCGTCCTTGTCTATGGGGGAGATGGTACGAAGGTCTATCAGCTCAACCGAAATACCCTCCTTCTCCGCCATCTCCGCTACGGGTTTAGCCACCGTCTGGAGGCAGTTCGAGTAGGAAACTATGGTCAGATCCGACCCCTCCGTCACTATGTCGGCCTTTCCGATGGGGGTGAAATACTCCTCTACGGGAACTTCGCCCTTGGTATTGAACAGGGCCTTGTGCTCGAAATAGATGACCGGGTTGTCGTCCCTTATGGCCGACTTGAGGAGGCCCTTGGCGTCCGCCGGGTTGGACGGAGCCACTACCTTGAGGCCCGGTATGTGCTGGAATATAGCCTCCAGGCTCTGGGAGTGTTGGGCTGCCGCCTGATTTATCAGTCCGTCCGGGGCGCGAAGCACCATGGGAACGGTCTTCTGGCCGCCGAACATATAGTGGACCTTGGCCATCTGGTTGTATATCTCGTCTCCGCAGACCAGCATGAAGTCGGCGAAGTGCATATCCGCTATGGGGCGCATCCCGGCCAGAGCGGCTCCTACCGCCGCTCCTACGATGGCGGTCTCGGTTATCGGGGTGTCTCGGACCCTGTCGGAACCGAAAGAGTCGGGAAGTCCCTTGAACTGTCCGAAAATGCCGCCCTGTCTGGCGATGTCCTCGCCCATCACGAAGACGGTATCGTCTCTCTCCATCTCCTCCTGCATGGCCTCAAGGGTGGCCTGGGAGAATGTGATCTTCTTTGTCTCAGCCATAATAGATCCCTCCAGCCTCTACACGTAAAGATCGTCGAACAGCTCCGAGGGGTCAGGCTCGGGGCTCTCCAACGCATAGCGCACGGCCTCTTCTATGGCCGCCTCCACCTCGCCGTAGACTGCGTCCAGGTCCTCTCGGGAAAGAACGCCCGCCTCGATAACCTTCTCCTCGAACCGGTTTATCGGGTTGTTGTTGTCGAAGACCTCCTGGACCTCTTCCTTGGTGCGGTACTTTTCGGGGTCGCCGACGAAGTGTCCCTTTATCCTGTAGGTCTTGCACTCGAGAAGAACCGGTCCGTTGCCGGAACGGATGTAATCCACCACTTCCTTTGAGGTCTCGTAGACGGAAAGGACGTCGTTGCCGTCCACCATATAGCCGGGAATACCGTAGCCCTGAGCCCGGTCGGCTATGTCCGCCACCGAGGTCGTGGTGAGATAGGGAGTAGTGGAGGCCCACTCGTTGTTCTCGCACACGAAAAGGACCGGCAGTTTCCATGCCGCCGCCATGTTCAGCGCCTCATGGAAGGTGCCTCTGTTGGACGCTCCGTCTCCGAAGAACACCACGGAAATTCTGCCGTCCTCACGAAGCTTGGAGGCCAGAGCCGCTCCGACGGCCAGGGTATATCCTCCGCCGACGATGCCGTTGGCGCCAAGCATGCCGACGCTGAAGTCCGCTATATGCATCGAACCGCCCTTGCCCTTGCAATAGCCGGTCTTCTTGCCGAAAATCTCCGCCATCATCCGATTCAGATCGGCGCCCTTGGCTATGGTGTGACCGTGTCCTCTGTGGGTACTCTCGATATAGTCTTCCTTGGTAAGGTTGGCCATCACCCCGGTGCCGATGCCTTCCTCTCCGATGTACAGATGGACGAAACCGGGAATATCCCCGGCCAGGAAATGATGTTCGACCTTCTGCTCGAAGAGACGGATCGAGACCATCTTGCGGTAGAGCTCTATCAACAGATCTCGATCGTAATTCTTGACCGGGATCGTCGGCTCTTTAAGGATCGCTTTCGCACACATATGCCGCACCCTCCTCTTTGTGTTGTACCTTTCACCCTCGCACTCGCGTTTTTGGCTATCTATTCCCAACGAAGCTGCAGTCTTCGATACGGGTCAACGTATAAGGTTGGTTTTGCCGAACTTCAGATGGTCGTGGGTCACCTGAACCGCCCTCTCCACATCACCCTGTTTCAGTGCGTCCACTATCTCCTTGTGATAGGCCAGAGACGTCCAGATGTCCTTCTGGGTCGACAGGACGTTTACTCCTACGGCGTGAAACCGCTGTCTCACCTGCAATATGGCGTCCCATATGGTCTGGTTTTCGTATATGAGCAGAAAATAATCGTGAAACTCGCTGTCTGCTCTCAGATAACCGTCCAGATCGCCTTTCTCGCAGGCTTTTTCCTGCTCCTTCAACAATAGATCCATGTGCTCAAGGTGTTCCTGAGTGAGCCTGTCCGCCACGTTGCGGACAACGAACTCCTCTATGGCCATCCTCATGTCGTAGAACTCCTTGGCGATGACCACCGAGACATTGCTGACAACTGCTCCCTTGTTGGGGATGATGTTTATGAATCCCTCCGATTGCAGCCGGAGCAGAGCCTCCCTCACAGGAGTTCTGCTCATATCGAGCTTTTTTGCCAGATTGTTCTCCGATACGTAGTGTTCCTCCGTAAGCTCTTTATCCATGATCATCTGTTTGATCGCCTTGTAGGCCAGATCCTTTTTTCGGGTCCTCAATGCGGTGCCTCCTCTCGAAATGGCACTTTAGTGTATGTATTCCAGTTCCATACAAGTTGTACAGCACCTGCGTTATTACCACTATACGGTAACTAAACTTGAAAATCAAAATGTTTTCGCCTCTTATACAGTATACTTGAACGTTAAAGTACAAAATTATTAAATTTATATAGAAAGCTGCGACTCGAAGTCTGAGCAAAAAAGGTCAAAAAAAACAACCTTGTGATGTTTCATCTGTGTAAAGCCCTTTCGCTGGGGAGCTATGAACTTTATCGGACTGAATGTTCGGCGTTTTTTTGGTGTGTTTCGGCAGATGAAAAAAGCCGTTTTTTTGCAAAAAAGCACCTTCTGTGGCGGGGAAGAGCTGTTTTTTTGCCTGATAAAGCCTCTTTGACAGCTAAAAGGGGCCGTGTATAGTTGAGAAGGATTTTCGTGGAAACGGCTGGTATAGTGGTTTTTCGTTTCGAGGAGGAATAATAAAATGACGGAGTCGAAAACGGTTATAACGAAGGTCGATGATGGAGTAGGACGAATCACGTTGAACAGGCCGGAGTCGATGAACACCTTCTCCACCGAGCTGGCAAGAGGTCTATGCGATTCGCTGGAGGCCATGGAGTCCGATCCGTCGGTGGTGGTCGTCGTGCTGGACGGGGCGGGAAAGAACTTTTCCACAGGGATAGACCTGAAAGAGTTTCTGTCCAAAGAACGCCATGAGATTAGGGATTTTTTGCGGCTGATGGACCGACACAACAACGTCCTCTTCTCCATGTCCAAGCCGGTTATCGCCTCGGTTCAGGGCTATACACTGGCCAACGGAGCCGGGCTGGCCCTGGCCTGCGACTTCATAGTGGCGGCGGAGAACGCCGTTTTCGGAACCACCGCCATAAACGTGGGGCTGATCTGTCTGGAACCGGGGTATCAGCTTTCCCGCTGGATAGGCCCTAAACGGGCTCTTCAGTATGTTCTCACCGGGGACTTCATCCCCGCCGAGGAGGCCCTGAAACTGGGCATAGCCTATCGGGTGGTTCCCCAGGAAAAGCTGGAGGAGGCCACCATGGAATTCGCAAAGAAGCTGGCTAAAAAGAGCCCTCTTGCCCTGAAGACCGGCAAGAGGGGATTGCAGCAGATGGAAAGCCTGCCGTTGGAGCGGGCCATAGAGGCCGCAGGAGAAAGATTCGCCGCACTGGCCGCGACGGAAGACGCCAGGGAGGGGCTGGAGGCTTTTCTGGGGAAGCGAACCCCGGTTTGGCAGGGGAGGTAGCAGGAGTTAAAGAAGGCTAGGACCGTCCGATGGAGACGGTCCTAGCCTTCTAGGGGTGATGTTTTGGGGTTGGGCACATAAAATATAGCTCTTGTGGGCCCTGCCTGCCCAAATAGGTGTCTCATGATAGACTAGTTTAGCGAGCCGAGAGAGGCTCCCTGGAGGTGCGACACATGGCGAGGTACAGCAAAGAACAAAAAGAGGCAATCAAAAAGAGAATGATGTCGCCGGAGAACATGTCCATACCTAAATTATCGAAAGAGACTGGCATAACGGTGACCACCCTCTAAAAGAGCTCCGTGCGTCCGGCAAAGCCGCTCCCTGTGATGAGGATAGACCGGACAGCTGGAGTTCCAGAGACAAGTTCCTCATAGTCCACGAGACCTACACCATGAACGAGGTTGCTTAATTCAGGCGATCTGGGGGGAAAACGAGGACGACTGATCGGTGCCTCGGATCGCCGTAAAGCAGTAGAACTGATCGAAGAAGCCGTATCGAGCGGAGCGACCCAGGCTAAAGCCTGTAGAGAGGTCGGCATCACTGAGAGAACCTTTCAGAGATGGTGCAAAGAGGGCCATGTAAGAGAGGACCAAAGACCTCACGCTCCCAGAAAGACGCCTCAGAAGCTATCGCAATCTACCTCTGCGGACCGGCCAAGGGCCTGTTCTACTACCTGTACCTCATAATAGACCTCTACAGCATTGAGGGCCACCATGGAAAAACTGGGAGTACTGTTCTCCCATAGCAGACCGAGGGTAAGCAACGACAACCCCTACAGTGAATCGATCTTCAAGACCATGAAATACAGACCTGCCTTCCCCAGCGGAGGCTTCAAGGACATAGAGAACGCTAGAGCCTGGACCTACCGGTTCGTGTCCTGGTACAATCATACCCACCGTCACAGCGCCTTAAACTACGTGACGCCGGAGCAGAGGCATAAAGGAAAAGCCCCGGAGATACTGGCGAAGAGGAAGAAAACCCTGGAAGAAGCCAAGAGAAAACACCCGGACAGATGGAGAAACAGGCCGATAAGAAACTGCTCCATCAATGAGACGGTCTATCTGAATCCGGAGAAAGAGTCCCAGGGAAAGCACAGAGACTGAGTCATTCCAATTCGATCTTTTTGCGACTTCTCGCTTGACAGGCTCCGGATGTCCCTATGAGGAATGGGAGGATCTGATTCGCCCTGTAAAGGATGTGGTTGGTATCTGGTGGGGTGCCCACGGACCAGGCCTGCATCATGCTGGGACAGTCGTCGAAATATATCTTTGGTGAAGTGTCGGACGACGATCTTGCGGATCTGTTTTTCAGAAGAAGGAACTTGAGACCGAGATGGTATAATAAAGTCTCAAGAAGGGGGGAGAGCCCATATGAAGAACAGACATAACTCTGTTTTGAGGAGTATCCTTAGGGGCATCGCTTTATCCTGTGATATCAGCGGGAATGCCATGATAAGGCAATCCAGTGCCTTGCTTGCTCCTGGGGGGCCTCTTCGAGATGCTCGTAACCTTGCGAAGGACGGTCAGAGATGTTTCGCGAAGATATTGAGGAAAGGTTAGTATGGCTGACGACCACCTGGATGAGACGTTAGATGAGCTTGTTTCTGATGAACTAGCTTCTCCTACGTGGGCTTCCGAAGCCAAAAAGGACAAAGAGGCCCTTCGCTGTTTTGCCACGAGGTTCTCTGCGAATTTCTCCTATATCTTGCCTCCTCCTGAAGTACTGCGTGGGTACGAACAAATACATCCTGGAATTACGAAAACACTTTTAGAAATGGCTCAATCTGAGGCTCAAACCCGGCAGTATTGTGCAAAAAGAAGTATGGATGCCGTTGCTAGGGGTCAATTTATAGGTGGAGGAATTGCGGTTATAGGCTTTGGAAGTGCTGTCTTTTTCGCTGTAAAGGGATTAGGCGGTGCGAGTGTAACCTCTGTTATCGCTGGTGTAGCGGCTATAGTTGCGTCCATAGTCTCTAGCCACATCAGCAAAGATGAACACGAAGAGGAATAAGTAAACTGTTATCTCACGAAAGGAGCCTTCGGGCTCCTTTTTTTATTGACAGAGATGAGGACCTCTGATGCTAAGCGGTTCTTCCATTCGTGTCGTCTATGAGGGGGATGGAAGATATCTGGTTATGCTTGCAGTAGCCTTTTGTATTTTGTCCCTTTCTATTACGCAAGAAACAATCCCAAACATATGCTATTCTGAAATCGGAAAAATAAAATGCGCTTTTGGGTTCGAGGAATCACCTATACCGAATCGGAGGAAGTCATGAAATTAACGATACTGCTAACGCTGTGTTTGATGGGGGTGTTTCTTATGGCGGTGGGAGCTTCGGCGGAACAGATCTCGCCGGATTACAAAGACGACTTCGCTTGGGTTTCCAAGCCGGAAAAGCCGGACAAGCCTGTGGACGTGTTTTACGTGTATCCGACGATCTATATGGACAAGGAACCGTCGAACATGGACATATCCCGGAAGGACCTGCGGAGCAACGCCGAGGGGTTGCTCGTAGCCCAGGCGGGGGTTTACTCTCCGTACTCTAATCTGTTCGCCCCATTCTATCGGCAGCAGACCGCCGCCTCCCAGAGCATGGAGCCCAATAACGGTGGTCGAGACGCCTTTGCCGATCCCATCTTCAGGGTCGGCTATTCCGACGTGGAGCGGGCCTTCGATCACTATGTCGAGCATCTGAACCAGGGGCGCCCTTTCATCCTGGCCGGACACAGTCAGGGATCTATGGTCATCGTCGAGCTTATGCGCAGGCGTATGGCAGACCCTAAACTCCAAAAGCGGCTCGTGGCGGCCTACATCATCGGCTACACGGTTAAGAAAACCGATCTGGAAGGGTATCCTCAGATGAGGCTTGCCGAGGGCGAGACGGACACGGGGGTCATAATCACCTATAACACCCAGGGTCCCGATGCCGAAGGATCTCCCGTTTTGTTGACCGATGCAGTGGCGGTCAATCCGCTCAACTGGAAAACCGATGCTACCCCCGCGTCACGGAAGGATAACTCCGGGGCCGTATTCTTCAACGATTCGACCGGCGAGGTGGTCGAGACCATTCCCGATTTCTGTGGCGCGTACGTTGATACCGATACGGGAGCTTTGATAGCCACGGACATAAGAAGCCCTGAAAAGGTGGATCTGGTGAACATGGGCCGCTGGCCGAAAGAGGTCTACCATCGTTTCGACTACGCTTTCTTTTACGAGAATCTCAAGGCCAACGTAAAGAAGAGAATCGACTCCTATCTGTCCATCGACCGGTAGTCTTTGAGACTGTAGAGGCTATAATCGAGGTGAGCGTCATAATATATGCCTTGGGGGAATAAAAATGAATCACGATGGCTTTTTGGACATAGATAGTCCCGAAGGAGGGCTTATACGAAGGCTCAGGGGGATGGATCCCACCTTGGGAGCCTACCTTGAGAGGCTCATAGAGGATCGTTGGCCTCAGATGTGGCTGGGCGATCAGATAACCGAGGTGGCCGAACGGGGCAGGCATCATTCCAAAAAACTGATGGAGATCGCCGAGTCCCTTCTCTCTGTTCTGGACCGGGATGAAAAGGGTTGTGCCTCGCTGTTCATGGACGAGCCCCTTCCTCTGGCCCTTCTGATCTCCTCGATCTACCTTCACGATATAGGTTATACCGCCCTGGTCTACCCGATAGACCCCGACGAGGCCAAAGATACCGGTGCCTTTCCCTTTTCCATGTTCCCTTCGGCGGTTTCAGAGGTCCATCATCTCCTTTCCTCCGAGCTGATCTCCCATAACGGAGAAAGGCTGTTTCCTCTTCCCGAAGACGTCGGTCTGGAGCTGGATTCGGACTCCGGGGAAAAACTCATGGAAGCGGTAGAGATCTTGAAGGGAGTCCTTCCGGATATCTGCGCCAGCCATAGAAAGTACGTTCAGCTGGATAGAACCGTCGATTTCGAGAAGAAAAAGGCGGTCTGGCAGGTAGGCAAGCTTCTGATGGGAAAGGAGCGTTTTAAGGATACCCTGGCTCCCCTCGACGATAGGCTGGATTCATGCGGCCGTCTGTTCGAAAAGGAGGGGGCTATTGGTCTTACCAAGAAAAAGGCCCTTACCGTTGCGGCGCTTTTGAGGGTGCTGGACGGCTGCGATCTACAGTCCGAGGGAGCCTTCGACGAGGGGCGTCTGAGGCAGTGGTTTCAGAGGACGTCGTACGAGATCGAGTCGTTGGAGATTCAGCTCGACATGTTCGATCGGGATCTGAAGGAGCTCATGGTGAACCTGGAGGGCAAGCCGATCTCCGTGTACGATTGCGTCAAGGCTATCTGCGACGACGTGGAGGATTTCAGCTTCGAGAGGGTGAGTACCAAGAGGGTCGGACGGATCTGCAAGGCTCTCTATCCTTTCGTGTTCAAGACCCTTAGGCGGCTGAAGGGGAAAAAGGGATTCGACTGTCTCTTCAAGCCAGATAGTCTTCCTAGCGTGCAGGCTTTGTCGCTGGTGGACCGTCTTGTCTTCAAGTGGGAGGGGTTCCTGGCCTTTCATATGTCCGGATTCGTGGAGGGAGTTTCGTTCGTGTCCGGAGAGGGCGATTCCTGCGACATCGGCATTCGTGTCGATTTCAAGAAAGATGTGCCGGTGGAAGGCGAGTTGACCTCTTTTGCCGAAGGCCTTTCGGAGGAGATAGATAGGACCGGCAGATATCTGAGAGATCTCGGGTTGTTCGTTATGTAATTGATTATACGTTTTTAGAGGAGGACCTCGCCTTTTAAAGGCGGGGTCCTCCGTTTAAGGTTAGCTGAAGCTCATCCATTCTCCTGTTTCTTTAACCGAGTCGGGTTTCTTTCTCAGCTGCATCTGGGGCATGGGAACGACCACTATCCCCGAGCTTTCGTCGACGGTGTTCTGTTTACCGTCCTCTTCAAGGTCGTATCCCAGCACGGTGCCGTTGGGGATTTCGTTGTGTCCGTCTACTATCACCCTGCGGAGGCGGCAGTTTCGGCCTATTATCACTCCTTGGCCGATTATGCATTCCTCGACCTTAGCTCCCGGAAGTATGACGCAGTTTCTGGATAGGACCGATTTTTCCACCTCTGCTCCAAGTATGCGGCTGCCCTCTGCCATCAGGGTGCTGGAGACATTGCAGCTCTCCCCGTCGGAGGGGTAGGCGTAGGCCGGAGGGTCGGCGAAGGAGACGGTCCTGATAGGCCAATGGGGGTTGTACAGGGTCATCTCCGAGTCGTTTTGAAGCAGGTCCATGTGTGCCTGCCAGTAGGCCTTGATGGTGCCTACGTCCTTCCAGTAAGGCTTGTCGTCTCTCCAGTGGGCGTCGTTTATGCCCGGAAGGACGTTGGTGGAGAAGTCGTAGGCGAACACCCTGCCTCGTCCGACCAGTCGGGGTATTATGTCTCGGCCGAAGTCGTGGCTGGAGTGTTCCATGGAGGCGTCCTCCAGAAGGGATTCTTCCAGTATCTCTCTCTCGAAGATGTAGTTCCCCATGGAGACGTAGCTGAACCCCGGTCTTCCCGGGATTTCCGGCGGGTTTTTCGGCTTTTCCATAAATCCGGTTATCTTGCCTCTCTCGTCGGTCTCGATGCAGCCGAACTGGTGGGCCTCGCAGGAGGGGACCACGTTGGCCGCCACCGTGACGTCGGCGTTGTGGTCCATGTGGTAGGTCAGCATCTGTTCAACGTCCATCTTGTAGATGTGGTCCGCGGCGAACACGCATATTCGGTCGGCGTCGTACAGCGTCACGAGGTGCATGTTCTGGTAGACCGCGTCGGCGGTGCCCTCGAACCACCTCTCTCCTCGCCACATCTGGGCTGGAACCAGGGTTACGAAGAAGTCCCTTCCTCTGAGGGCTCCTCCGAACTGCCAGGCCTTGTCTATGTGTTCGTTCAGGGATTGGCTTTTGAACTGAACTAGTACGTAGATGGAGAAGATCCCGCTGTTGATCAGGTTGGATATGGCGAAATCCACGATACGGTATTTCGCTCCGAAGTGAACCGCGGGTTTGGCCCTGTATTTGGTCAAAGGCATGAGTCGTTCGCCTTTTCCGCCAGCAAGGACTATGCCCAAAACCCTTCCATATTGTCCCCGTATCATGTTAGCCCTCCTCCTTAATTTATCTTCTTAATTTCCATCATAATATACTTCTGTAAATTTCCCTATAGTCGGGAGCGGATGTCTTCCACGAAAAATCCTTTTTCATTCCCCTTTTCACCATTGCTTGCCAGTTCTTTTCGTCTTTCATGTCGTTCATGGCCCGTCCTACGGCGTTCAGAAGTTCCGAGCTGTCGTATCGGTCGAAGACGAATCCGATGCCCTCTTCGTTTTCGTAGACGGTGTCGGCAAGACCTCCGACCCTTCGTACCACCGGGACGGAGCCGTATCTCAGGGCTATGAGTTGGGATAGTCCGCAGGGCTCGAACCGCGAGGGCATCAGGTATATGTCCGATCCTCCATAGGCGAGTCTTCCCAGGGTTTCGTGGTAGCCTTTTACGAATTTTATTCTGCCACAGTAGTGGTTTTCCAGTTGGGTAAGCCGGTTCTCGTAGCGGCTTTCCCCGTTTCCTATCACGACTATTCTCAGTCCCATGTCGGCCATCTTCCCCAGCGCCGGCAGAAGTATGTCCAGTCCCTTCTGTTCGACCAATCGGCTGACCATGGCGGCTATGGGGCCTTTTCCGGTCAGCCCCGTCTCCTTTTCCAGCAGGGTCTTGGCTTTTTTCTTGCCGGATAGGTCGTCCGCCGAGTAGGGAACTGGAAGGCTTTTGTCCGTCTCGGGGTTCCATGCCCCGTCGTCCAGGCCGTTTAGGATCCCTGACAGTCGACCTCGACGGTTTCTAAGCACTCCGTCCAGGTCGTGTCCTCCCCAATGGGTCTGAATTTCCTCGGCGTAGGTGGGGCTGACGGTGGTTATGTGGTCGGCGCCGTTTATGGCTCCCTTGAGTAGGTTGACCCTGTCGAAGTATTCCATTCCGTCGATGTTGAAGGCCTCCCAGGGCAGCCGAAGGGGTTCGACCGCCGTTTTGTCCAGCAATCCCTGATGGGCCAGGTTGTGGACGGTGAATACAGATCTTCTGGTAGTCCTCTGTCCCTTGAACCAGCTGTGCCACCTGAGGGCTATGGGCAAAAAGGCCGTCGTCCAGTCGTGGCAGTGATAGATGTCGGGAGACCAGCCGGTCAGAGCCGGAAGGGTCAGTCCGGCATAGCTGAGGAAGGCGAAGGGCAGCGCCGTGCCTTCCTCCAGCTTTTCCGGATATATGGGGCCTTTGTAGAGTTCCTCCTGGCGAAGGAGATAGGTAGGGACGCCGTTTATGTGGCACAGTAGGAGTTTGCCCCGATAGAGCCGGTTTCCCAGAGGAATTTCCACCGAGCCTTCCGTCTCGTGGATCTCTACTCCCGAGCTCTCAAGTCGATTTTCCATGTCTCCCCAAGCCGGTATGAGCAGCCTGGCGTCCACTTCCAGCGACCTGAGCGCCGTCGGAAGGGAGCCGGTTACGTCGGCCAGGCCGCCCACCTTGGCCAGAGGGGCCGCCTCGGGGGCTACGTGGAGTACCGATAGTTTTTTTCCCGTCACGGCTACATTCCCCTGAAGTTTATCTCGTAGGCTTTTTCACAGTATTCTTTTACCACCCTGTGGGTGTTGAAGTAGCTTCCGTTCAGGGCTATGGCCCGACGCATCATGCTTATCCATCGTTCTCTGTCGTCGTAGTAGGTCGGTATTACCTCCTGCTCTAGTTTTTTGTACAGGTCCACTGCGTCCAGGTTTCCGTCGTATCCGAGCAGGTCCGCTTCGCTGGGTTCAGGCCCTATGGACCATCCGGTTGCTCCTTCCACCCAGCCCTCTATCCACCAGCCGTCCAGAACGGACAGGCTCATTATGCCGTTGAGGGCGCATTTCATGCCGCTGGTGCCGGATGCCTCGTGGGGTCTGGTGGGGTTGTTGAGCCAGAGGTCCACTCCCTGTACCAGATGGGAGGCAAGCTCCATGTTGTAGTTTTCCAGAAATACCACGCTCAGGGCTCCGTCTATGTCGTGGATGATCTGCTGTATCCTCTGGAGCAGAGCTTTCCCCCCGTCGTCTTTAGGATGGGCTTTGCCGGAAAAGACTATCTGAAGCTTGCCCGAGGTCGCCTCCAGTAGCCTCTGAACGTCGGAGAAGATTAGGTCCGCCCGTTTGTACTGCGCCGCCCGTCTGGCGAAACCTATGGTCAGTACGTCCGGGTCCAGGGACCGTCCGGTCATCTCCAGTATGGTGGCGATCAGTCTGGTTTTGTCCGCCTGGTGGGTTCTCCAGAGTATGTCGCTTGGAAGGTTCAGAGCTTGGACCAGTCTTCCCGGGCCGTTTTCCCATCCCGGGATGTGGGAGTCGAAGAGTTTCTTCATGCTGGGGCTTACCCAGGTTCCGGGGTGGACCCCGTTGGTTACCGAGTCCACGTTCCCGGAGTCGAACATCTTTCTAGATACCTCGGCGTGTCTTTTCGAGACGGCGTTGACGTATCGACTGAACGTGTAGCCCAGCTCGGTCATGGAGACTCCCTGAGAAGCCGGGAGCATCTGTTTAAGGGTCGCCACGAAGTTCTGAGGTAGGGTCCTCTCGACCAGACCGAAGGGGAATACGTCGTGTCCCGCCGGGACGGGGGTGTGGGTGGTGAATATGACCTGTTTCTTTATCTTATCCGGGTCGAAGTATCCCTGTTCTCTCATAAGCTCCAGGGTCAAAAATCCGGCGTGTCCCTCGTTCAGGTGGTAGGTCTCTATGCCGGAGTAGCCCAGGTCTCGGAGCATTCTCAGACCTCCGACTCCGAGTATCATCTCCTGGCAGAGCCGATATGTCTGGTCTCCGCCGTAGAGGTCCCAGGATAGACGGCGGTCGTCGGCGTGATTGCCCTCCACGTCCGTGTCCAGGAAGTAGACCGGGACGGTGTATCCCGAGAGTCCGTGTATGTCGTACACCCAAGCCCTTATCTTTATGTCTCTTCCTCTCAGCTTTACCGTGACGGTGTTGGGAAGGGGGACCAGCTCGGTTGACGGGTTCCATATCACCGGCGATTCCTTTTGCCAGCCTTTTTCGTCGAAGCTCTGACGGAAGTAGCCGTTTCTGTAGAGCATGGTTATCCCCACCATGGGAACTCCCATGTCGGCGGCGCTTTTGAGTATGTCTCCCGCCAGTACTCCCAGGCCGCCGGAGTAGGTCGGTATAGAGGGTTTTATGGCGACCTCCATGGAGCAGTAGGCCACTTTTCGGAAAGAAGCTTCTTGTTCGAGAAGCATTCTAAGGGACTTGCTAAGTTCGCTTTGTCTGTGAGCCTGCATAAGCATCCGGATCATTCCCTCTCTTTCTTTCTCCCGTATATTTCTATCAGATGTCCCAGGCGGTCCAGTTTGGGTTCTGGTATTCCCTCTTCGTTCAGTCTCCACCGCCAGTTGCCGTCCTTCAGGGAAGGACGGTTCATCCTGGTCTCCGTTCCGAGTTCCAGAAGGTCCTGGGCCGGAACGACAGCCAGTTCCGCTACCGATCCCAGGGCCATCCTTATCAGGGCCTCCGGGGCGGATTTTTCGTCAAGCTTTCTGCCTACGTAGGATTCCAGCCTGTTAAGGCTGTCCTCTCCCAACGTTGAGAACCACCCTGCGGTGGTGTCGTTGTCGTGGGTCCCTGTATATACCGCCATGGACGGTACGTGGTTGTGAGGGGTGTAGGGAGAGGAACCTGTGTCTCCGTCGAAGGCGAACTGCAGCACCGCCATTCCAGGGATATCCAGATATTCCATGGCCTCCCTCACGTCGGGGGTTATCACTCCCAGATCCTCGGCCAGGAAGGGCATGGAGGGAAAGTGTATCCTCAGGGTTTCGAAGAACCTTTCCGACGGAGTCTCCACCCAGTTTCCCTTCTTTGCGGTAGTCTCGTCTGCCGGGACGGACCAGTAGCCCACCAATCCCCTGAAGTGGTCTATCCGGATTCTGTCGTAAAGCTCCAGGGCGTGTCTAAGTCGACTCATCCACCATGCGAATTCGTCCAGAAGATGTCGATCCCAGTCGTAGAGGGGGTTACCCCATAGCTGTCCGTCTTCGCTGTAGTAGTCCGGAGGAACCCCCGCTACGGCGGATGGACGAAGGTCTTTGTCCAGCTGGAACAGCTTCGGATGAGCCCATACGTCGGGACTGTCGTGGATCACGTATATGGGCATGTCCCCTATCAGCTCCAATCCCTCGTCGGCGCAGAGCCTGTGAAGGGTTCTCTGTTGGCGGAAGAAGATGTATTGTCCGAAGGCCAAAAGATCCATCTCGTCGCTCAGCTCTTCCGATATCTCGGCCATGGCCGATTCGTTCCTGAGGCGATAGGGCTCGGGCCAGCGGTGCCATGGCTCCATGGCGAAACGTCTTTTCAGAGATCGAAAGAAGCAGTAGTCCTCCAGCCAGTGCCGTTCGGATTCCTTGAATCGGGAGAATCCCATGTCCTCCCTGTTTTTTTGCCAGGCTTTTTCGAGGAGGTTTTTCCTTATCTTCAAGGCTCCCTCAAAGTCTGCCGATCCGATCGGAAGTCTCGGGGGTAGGTCGCTTTCATCTATCCATCCGTCCTCGGCCATGAGTTCCGGGCTTATGAATAACCGGTTGCCCGCAAAGGCCGATATGGGGCTGTAGGGCGAATGTCCGAAAGCCTCCGATGTCTCGTTCATAGGCAGTGTCTGCCAGTTGAGCCCACGTCGGACGAGGGACCGCACCAGTCTGTGGGCCTCCGGTCCCATGTCCCCCACGCCCCAGGGCGACGGTAGGGACGATATGTGGAGAAGCAACGCCGATCTTCTCATGGAAAAAACACCTCCTCGTCTTTATTCATTGTACTATGACGAAAGGTCTATATATAATCGAAGATAGAAGTGAAAGGAGGCTCAATCCATCATGGCCGGTTCACGGTTAAGCGATTACGACGTTTTTCTCTTCCGGCAGGGACGGCATTATCGTCTTTACAAACATCTCGGTTCTTTTCCCGAGGAAGGCGGTACCCGCTTTGCCCTCTGGGCTCCTAACGCCAGGGAAGTCTCGGTTCTGTGCGATTCCAACGGTTGGACTCCCGGAATCGCCCCCCTGTATTCCAGGGGGGATGGCAGCGGTATCTGGGAGGGAACCGTCTCTGGGGTCTCCATCGGTGATCTATATAAATACGGTATAAAGACCGGGGCCGGCGAGTGGCTTCAGAAAGGGGATCCTATGGCCCACCGCTGGGAGACTCCCCCAAGGAGCGCCTCCATGGTATGGAACGTCGATCACGAGTGGACCGACCGGGAATGGATGGAGAGCAGAGGAAAGCGGCTTCCCCTGGACGGCCCCTGGTCGATCTACGAGGTCCATCTGGGGTCGTGGAGGAGGCGGGACGGATCCTTTCTGTCCTACCGGGAGATTGCCCCTATGTTGGCCGATCACGTCTCTCAGGCGGGGTTTACTGCGGTGGAGTTTCTTCCGGTTATGGAGCATCCTTTCTACGGTTCCTGGGGATATCAAGTGTTGGGCTATTTCGCTCCCTCCGGGAGATACGGTTCTCCTGAGGACTTCATGTATCTCGTCGATTATCTCCACAGCCGGGGGATCGCCGTCATCCTGGACTGGGTTCCCTCTCATTTTCCCTCCGACGCCCACGGTCTGGCCCGTTTCGACGGAACCGCTCTGTACGAGCATCCCGATTCCAGGAGGGGATATCATCCTCAGTGGACGAGCTGCATTTTCGATTACGGAAGACACGAGGTTCGTTCGTTTCTGATAAGCAGCGCCGCGTTTTGGCTGGATATGTATCACGCCGACGGACTGAGGGTGGACGGAGTGGCCTCCATGCTTTATCTGGACTACTGTAGAGAGAGAGGGGAGTGGGAGCCCAACCGGTACGGAGGAAGGGAGAACCTTGAGGCGGTATCCTTTCTCCGGGAGCTGAACTCCGAGATATCCAGGAGCTTTCCCGATGTCGTCACGGTAGCGGAGGAGTCCACCGACTGGCCCAGGGTGACCGGTCCCGCTCATCTGGGCGGCCTGGGGTTTTCCATGAAGTGGGATATGGGGTGGATGCACGATACCCTGTCCTACTTCTCCCGAGATCCGATCCATAGGCCCTGGCACCACGAGGAGATAACCTTCGGCCTCTGGTACGCTTTTTCCGAGAGATTCGTCCTCCCTGTATCTCACGACGAGGTGGTCTACGGTAAAAGATCGCTTCTGTCCAAGATGCCCGGGGATCAATGGAGGAAGAAGGCCAATCTCAGGCTTCTGCTCGCCCTGATGTTCGTTCACCCGGGAAAGAAGCTGCTTTTCATGGGCTGCGAGATCGGTCAGTGGCGTGAATGGGACCACGAGGTGGAGCTGGACTGGGCCCTTCTGGACGATCCGAGTCACAGAGGAATTCTTCGTCTGGTGTCGGATCTCAACCGTCTCTACCGGGAGGAGGACGCGCTTCACAGGGATTTCGATCCCGACGGTTTCAGATGGATAGACTGTTCCGACAGAGGGCAGAGCGTCTTCGCAATGATGAGGCCCTCCGGTCCCAGGCCGGTGGTGGGAATCTTCAACTGTACGCCTATTCCAAGGACGGGCTACAGGATAGGCTTGCCCTCCGGAGGCTGTTGGCGGGAGCTGTGCAACACCGATTCGAACGATTACGGAGGAACCGGCGTCGGGAATCTGGGGGGGGTATCGGCCGAGGAGGTCGCCTGTCACGGCCTGAGTTTCTCTGTGGAGATGGTTCTACCGCCGCTTGGGGCGATCATACTGGCGCCTGAGGCGAGTTTGTCCGACGGGAGGGAGTAGCTGTGAGCCGTTACGTCTGCATACATGGACATTTCTATCAGCCGCCGAGGGAAAATCCCTGGACCGGAGTTGTGGAGCGTCAGGAGACGGCTTCTCCCTGGCACGACTGGAACGAGAGGATCGCAGATCAGTGTTACGGTCCTTGCGGGGCCGCCAGATTGTTGGACGAAGAGGGTCGAATATTCGCTACCAGGAATTGCTACGGTTCCATGAGTTTCAACGTTGGCCCTACTCTGCTCGGTTGGCTTGAGGACCGTCGTCCTTGGATATATCGTTCCATATTGGAGGCGGATCGCATCGGTATCGAGAGGTTCGAGGGGCACGGTCCTGCCATCGCCCAGGTCTACGGCCACGCGATCCTTCCTTTGGCCTCCGAAAGGGACAGACGTACCCAGGTGGTGTGGGGAATATCCGATTTCGTCCGTCGTTTTCGTCGCCGTCCCGAGGGTATGTGGCTTCCCGAGGCGGCGGTGGATACCGACTCCCTGGAGATGTTGGTCGGTGAGGGGATCAAGTTTGTCCTGTTGGCACCTCATCAGGCCTTGCGTTTGGTTTCGGACGGACCTGTAGACGTCTCTAAACCCTATATATGCAGGCTCCCGAGCGGCGCGGAGATCTCCCTGTTTTTCTACGACGGAGAGCTAGCTCGGGAGATGGCTTTCGGAGCCGCCCTGGAGGACGGTCGAAGATTGGCTCGGAGGCTGTCGGATCGTTGCTCCGACCGGAACGGTCCTGCCCTTGAGCATGTAGCTGTGGACGGAGAGACCTTCGGACATCATCATCGCTTTGGCGAGATGGCTCTGGCAGCCTGCCTGGACGAGCTGGATCGTCTTCCCGACGTGGATTTGACGGTGTACGGCCGTTTTTTGGAGATATGTCCCCCAAAAAGCGAGGTCGAGATAGTCGAGAGGTCTTCGTGGAGCTGCGTCCATGGAGTGGAGCGTTGGCGTTCCGATTGCGGATGCTCCGACGGCGGACACCCTCAGTGGCATCAGCGTTGGAGGGCACCTATGAGGAATGCTCTGGAAAGCCTGCAGAGAGAGGTAGACGAGCTATTCCAGGAAAGAGGGGCGTCTCTTTTCTCCGATCCCTGGGCGGTTCGGGACCGATCGGAACGGCTGTATTCCAAGATGTTTCCTTCCAACAGGGTAGCCTTTCTTCGAGACGAGGCTGGGCGGGACCTTTCCTTCGAGGAGGAGTCTCTGGGGCTCTCTCTTCTCGAGATGGAGCGTTGTTCTATGTTGATGTTCTCCAGTTGCGGCTGGTTTTTCGACGATATCTGTCGAATAGAGGCGATCCAGGTTTTGCGGTATGCCGCCAAGGTGTTGGATCTGACCGAGAGATTGGGAAAATCAGGACTTCGCAAACCCTTCCTGGAGGCCTTGGAAAAGGCCCCGAGCAACGTTCCGGAGCTGGGAGACGGCAGCAGGATCTTTTCCTTCTTCGTGGAGCCCGCCTCGATGGACCTGCCGAGGGTGGCGGCTCACGTCGCTCTTTACCGCCTTTTCGATCTCGATCCCGGAGAGACCGAGTTTCCCTTGATCTCGGTGAAGGACGGCACTGTATGCAGATGTTCCTCCGAAGGGGAGGAACGGTTTTTCGGCCATATGACCGTTCGATCCGAGTTGACCGGCAGGTCCATGGAGCTGCTTACCCTGGCGATTTGGTGGGGAGGGCGCAGGATCCTGTGCGGAGCGTTGCCCATTACGGAGGGAGCCGACCCCGAGGTTCTGCTGGAACGTGTAAGGCTTGCCTCGAACCGTGACGATCGATCCGTTTTGGGGAGCATTTTCGGTCACAGACTCTACTCGTTGCGCCATCTGTTCCGGGATAGCCGGGACAGGGTGGTCGATGAGATAAAGAGTCGTTGCGAGAAAAGGCTTGCTTTGGCGGTGAAAGATGTGGTTCTTAGGGACGAGAACCTCCTTCTGCTGGACGGAGGAGAGTCCGTTCCCCTTCGCTCCGCTGCTAAAATTTTTGTCGATTATCGGTTGAATCGCGAGTTGTCCACTGAGAGGCCTTCCTACGGGGATCTGCTCGACCTGCTTAGCAGGTCCCGCCGGTGGGGTGTTCAGTTGGACAGGGAGCGGCTGGAGAAAACGATCAGGTCAAGGACGGTCTTCCTGGCTATGGAGCTGGAGCGGAACGAGGTGGATACCGACGTCGTGTTGGAGGATATGTCAGGCATTCTGGATCTTATGGATCGTGCCGACGCCAAGGTGGATCTGTGGCCCTTTCAGAAAGCCCTGTTGGAGCTGAAGGAAAGGGCCGAAAACGTGGATGTTCGTTTGCTTCAGAGGGTTGGCTGTTCCACCGGGGCCGCGACGGATCGCAGATAGGCCTCGGGATGGACCCAGGAGGAGGAGTCTTTGTCGTAACGGACCGGAGATATGGCTCCTTCCTTCAAGGCGTTAACCAGATCTGCCATGGACCGTACAGGCCGATGGAACCGGGTGGCGAAAAGGCCTATGCGGTCCTCCCAGTGGGAATCGCTGCCGCCCAGCATCGAGCTGCTCATATCTAGAGCGGTTTCCAGAGCCATCTCGTTGTGGTGGGGCTTGGTGCTGCCGTTAAAGGTCTCCACCCCGTGCATATGGGGGCAGAGTCGCATCACCTCTCCCATCCCTCGGCCGTTGTCTCTGAAGGGATGGGCCGCCGCGCTGGCTCCTCCGAGCGAGGAGACCAGTTTGGCCAGATCCGGAGCGTGCATCTTTTCCTCCGGGAGCCGGTCCAGGCCGTATACGAGCAGGTCTCCCTCGTAGGTAAGTATCTCCGCTCCCACCAAGATGAGAAAGTCGTATCTATCGGACAGTTCTTCGGCCATAGGGGCCAGTTTGAGTGTGTCGTGATCTGTGATACAGATTCCGTTCATGGAAAGTTCCTTCGCTCGGGCGACCGCTCTTTCCAGAGGCAGATGGCTGTCCGGCGATCCCTCCATGGTGTGCAGGTGGGTATCTATTATCATGGAAACTCTCCTTCTCTTCTCCGTCTACTTATCGGAGTAGTTTTTATTCCATTGGATTATACCTGAGTCTGGGATTTCCGCAACGTCCGATGTCGTGATCCTTCCGTTTCCGAAAAGAAGGGATGTCGTAACCTCTTTTTTGTAGTATAAGGAAAAGCCTTTACGAAACTTATCCTCAGGAGGTGTCCCGATGCTCAGGTCGGACTATCACGTACATACGTCTTTTTCCGGTGACTGCGACGAGCCGTTGGACCGGGTCTTGCAGAGAGCCTGCGATCTCGGATTGAAGGAGATAGCCGTGACGGACCATATGGATCTCGATTTCCCCAGCGAGGCGGTTAACTTCGATTTGGACGTTCCGTCCTATCTGGAGACCCTCGGTTGGTGTCGGGCCCGGTGGGCCGACAGGATAAAGCTCAGGATCGGTCTGGAGGTCGGTTTGGATATCTCGAAAAAGGGCAGAGTAGCTCCGATTCTGGAGAAAAGCGACTGGGATTTCGTTATAGGATCCCTTCATTGCGTGGACGGAAAGAGCATGGGAGAGGAAGGTTTTTTCGAGGGTAAGACCAGAGACGATGCCCACGGGAGGTACTTCGAGGCTATGTTGGATAGCGTCAGGGCCTTTTCCGGTATCTCCGTCGTGGGGCACATGGATTTCGTGAGGCGCTATGGAGCAGGCACCTATGGCGACAGGCACAGCGTGATCGACCGTGAGCTTCACAAGGATAGGATAGACGAGATCCTTCAGGAACTGGTCAAAAGGGGTATCGGTCTGGAGCTCAACACCTCCGGTCTTCGCTACGGCCTCGATGCCTTTCATCCCGGAGAGTGGATACTGCGTCGCTACAGAGAGCTCGGAGGAGAGATTATAACCGTGGGCTCCGATGCCCACAGGCTCAAGGACATCGCCGCCGATTTCTTCCTCGCGGAAGGGCTGCTGGAGGCCCTCGGTTTTCGCTATACCTGTAGCTTCCAGGGAAGGACCCCACGGTTCTACTCCCTGGCCGCCTGATCCCCGTAAAAATATACTGAGATCTTTCTTCGATTTGGAGAGGCCTAAAGGTCTCTCCTTTTTTGTTTGCCCTGATACTACTTTATGGATAGGATTGTCTTCAGAGGAATGTCCAGTCTCGGCAGGAGGTGCTCCCTTGGACAGAAAAGATATGTTGCGGGATCCTTTGGTTTGGAAGTTCAGGATGTACGGTTTCCTCAAAAACCTGCGTTTTTTCGAGCCCTATATGCTCCTATACCTCATAGGTGCAGGATTGTCTCTATTTCAGATAGGACTTCTGTTCTCCCTGAGAGAAGCGGTCATATACGTTTTCGAGATACCGTCGGGAGTTTTGGCCGATCATTGGGGGAGGAAAAAAGAGCTCCTTCTCTGCTTCGTCTTTTATCTGATATCCTTTGCTCTGTTTTTCATCGGTCGGTCGTTGCCGATCTTCGCAGGGGCGGTAACCTTTTTCGGCCTTGGCGAGGCCTTCCGTTCCGGAACCCACAAGGCCATGATCTATACCTATCTGGATCACCACGGCGTGGCGGACGAGAAGACCTTTCTGTATGGCAGGACCAGGGCCTGGTCGCTGCTGGGATCGGCCCTCTCCGCTCTGATAGCCGTGCCTCTTGCTTTGGGGTTGCCGGCCTATCGATGGCTCTTCGTAGTGGCCATGCTTCCCTATATAGGGGATCTCGCTTTGATCTGGAGCTATCCCGATTGGCTGGACAGGGACGAGAACATGGTGGAGGAAAAATCCGAGAGGGGATTTCTGTCCTTCGGCTTCCGTTCGCTTCGATCGGTTATGAGGGACAGAAGGCTCATGAGGGCGTTGTTGAGTTCGTCCATATACGATGGACTGTTCAAGATAATCAAGGACTACGTTCAGCCGATACTGGCCTTGGTGCTGGTGGGGACTCTGGCCGGAGACGGTGACAAGGCCCTTACCGTATGGCTAGGCCTGACTTACTGTATATTCCATCTGGCCGGCTCCGCCGCGTCCGCCTCGATATGGAGACTCAGGCGAAGGATCTCCTCCGCTTGGCTTATGAACGCATCCTTCGACGTTATGGGGATGGCGGCTCTTCTTCTGGCGGGGGTCTCCCTTTGGGGATCTCCCCTGACGGTGGCGGCGGTGTTCTTCCTCCTTTACGTCATGAAGGACGCCAGGCGACCTATCTTCGTCGATCTCTGCGGTGACCTTATGGACCGAGATGTTAGAGCCACGGTAATGTCGGTGGACAGTCAGCTTCGTTCTTTCCTGGCGGTTATCGCCGCTCCTCTTCTCGGGTGGGTGGCGGACGGCACAGGTCTTCCGGTGGCCTTCGCCATGGTAGGACTGTTCATGCTGGCCTCCAACAGATGGCTCAAGGTACAGAGTCGAGAGATAGCGGTGATCCCCGAAATAGAATCCTCTGAAGGCGGGCGAAAGAAATCGGAAGAATGAAACAGAAAATTGGCGGTTGACGAGAGTATGGTAAGTGGTGTATTATTCCTTCTGCGCCGCTGAGCCGGCCGCCTAGTAAGGCAGCCGTAACGTAGTGAGCGCGAACCTTGACAGCCGAAAATGGGGAAACAGAAAAGCGAAGCCAAGTGAATTTTATGGAGAGTTTGATCCTGG